>JAYVGF010000264.1:0-2890 GCA_043772415.1 Betaproteobacteria bacterium | reverse complement strand
CAATGCCGCGACACAAGCGCGCGTGTTGCCGATTGAAGAAGCGCAAAAAACCGGCGCAGTGATGTTGTTCGGTGAAAAATACGGCGACGAAGTACGCGTGCTCGACATCGGCACCTCGCGCGAATTATGCGGCGGCACGCACGTCACGCGCACTGGTGACATCGGATTGTTCCGTGTGTTGAGCGAAGGCGGCGTGGCTGCTGGCGTGCGCCGCGTTGAAGCCACGACAGGTGAAAGCGCATTGGCCTTGGTCGAACATGAACACGATGAGTTGCTGAAAATCGCCTCGGTGCTCAAGGCGCAGCCTTCAGAAATATTCAATAAAATCAATCAGTTACAAGATAGCACTAAATCCCTCGAAAAAGAACTCGCGCAACTAAAATCCAAACTCGCCGCATCACAAAGCGGTGATCTGCAATCACAAGCCGTCGATGTAAAAGGCATCAAAGTATTAGCCGTGCAACTCGACGGCGCGGACAGCAACATCCTGCGCGAAACATTAGACCGCATGAAAGACCAACTGAAATCCGCCGCAATTGTGTTGTCATCGGTGCAAGACGGCAAAGTATCCTTGATTGCCGGTGTCACCGCCGACCTTACGGCAAAAGTAAAAGCTGGTGATCTAGTCAACTTCGTCGCGCAACAAGTCGGCGGCAAAGGCGGCGGACGCCCCGATATGGCGATGGCAGGCGGCACCAACCCTGCGCCACTCGCGCAGGCTTTGGCTGGCGTGAAAGATTGGGTCGCTGCGAAAGTTTAAGCACTTCCCACTGACCTAGCCGACAGATATATTCCCTCCCCTTCAAGGGGAGGGTTAGGGTAGGGATGGGTATTCGTTATCACATCAACCGACACCCATCCCCCTCCTAGCCTCCCCCTTGAAGGGGGAGGGACGTAGCAAGTGTTCACCGCTTGTAGTCATCCTGAACGAAGTGAAGGATATGCTTTTAAAATGTTAAACCATCGCTACTGCCCACAATGCGCATCCCCACTCGAAACTCGCAACGAAGGCGAAGCCTTGCGCCTCGCTTGCTCAAGCACGCAATGTGAATATGTATTCTGGAACAACCCGGTGCCGGTGGTCGCAGCGATAGTTGAACACGAAGGCGACATCATCCTCGCGCGCAATGTGGCGTGGCCGGAAAAAATGTTTGCGCTGATCACCGGCTTCCTCGAAAAAAACGAAAAGCCAGATGAAGCCGTCGTGCGTGAAGTAAAAGAAGAATTGAATCTCGATGCAACGCAGGTTTCATTCGTAGGGCTTTACACTTTCGAGCGCATGAACCAACTCATCATCGGTTATCACGTCGTCGCAACAGGTGAAATTAAACTGAATGAAGAGCTTGCCGATTACCGCCGCATCAAGCCAGAAAAATTACGCCCGTGGAAAGCCGCGACGGGATTGGCCCTGGCCGATTGGATGACTTCGCGCGGGTTAGATTTTGAGTGGATGGATTTCCCTGCGCGCGCGAAAGAATAATGTAGGGTGCGCCGCGCGCACGCGTTGCGATATAAATTACACTTCCGATTGCTGAACCAGTCTTACGCGTGCGCACGGCGCACCCTACGAATTTCTTCCCCATCATCCGAAGAGGCTCACAGCGCTAATCAAATATCTTTGCCATACAACATCAACTGTTCATCGTCGTTCGGCACCTTCACCATCTTCTCGTAACGCATGCCGATTTTTTCTAACAAGCTGATGGATTTTTTGTTATCGGTTGTGGTGATGGCGACAACGCGTTTTAGATGCAAATCATTTTTTGCATACTCCATCACCGCCCGTACCGCTTCCAGCGTATAGCCTTTACCTTCATACACAGACAACAAACCGTAACCAATATCCACATCATCCAGCGTGTCGCGCTTGATCAAACCGCACATGCCGATAGGCGTGTGATCTTTCAGCGTCATTAAATACAAACTAAAGCCTTTATCCGCATACATTTTCATCGGGCCGTTGAGCAATGATTCGCGCGCGTCGTCCACGTTGCGAAATTTTTTATCACCGATATATTGTACCCACGAGGCTTGTTTCCATAAGTCGAAATAAAATGCTGCGTCATCGACATTAAAAGTGCGCACGATCAGGCGTTCGGTTTCGAGGATGATCATGCGGATTGCGCAGCGTAAATCTGCTGAGGCACATCATCTTGATGACGATGCACTTTGCGCGTGATGACCATCACGCACATATCGAAGCAGGCATACAGTGCGCCTGCGAGCAGAGGGGGATTCTGCGTGGTCAAGCCGAAAGTAAATGGCGTGACCGGGCGCCAGGTCCAATTGCCCAGCCACGTTCCCCATAGCTCCAACGCCAATGCCAGCAGCATCATTACTGCGTAAGTTTTACGCGAACTGCCGTAGCGATAGGCAATCAGAAAAATAATCGCCAACGCGCTATCGAACGTACTCCAACCACTCAGCGCAGCAAATATGCCGTAAACAGCGACAACAATCGGCGCGATGATAGTCGCGACATCGGGCAACTTTCGTGCGAATGTAGGACCGAGCATGAACAGCAAAATATGGCCCGGCGGCACAAATGGCGGGATGTTGAAAAACTGGTAGTCATACCAGCCAAACACCAGCGAGAGAAGACATTCAATCGAAAATACCAGCACAAGAGCAAAGACCAAAGTCGTGCGCCACGCCGGGGTTTGTTTGGAAAGCAGATAGATTAGAAATCCCCAAACCACAACGCTGACAATAATTTGACCGCTGATCCCGCCGAGTTTATCGATAACCAAACCCAATGCGAGGGTTAGTAGGATAAGTAATGCGTGCAGCCATGCGTATTGCCCCTGCAAAGGAGCGGTGGCATAAACGTGAGCACGGAGATGGGATAGGTTTGGCTGTAGCGACATAGGGCTTATTGTATTTTATTTTT
>JAYVGF010000263.1:0-5107 GCA_043772415.1 Betaproteobacteria bacterium | reverse complement strand
GGCAACAAAATCCTGGTAGGCGATGTGGAAGGCTATGTGCATGCATTATCGGTAACGGACGGCGCGTTACTTGCTCGCATGGCCACCGATGGCAGTGCGGTGTCCGCTGCACCGCAGGCGAGTGCTGACGCAGTCATTATGCAAACCCGTCGCGGCGGGGTGTACGCTTTCGCCGCGCAATAAAATTTCCAGCTTCACCTGTCCGTCGGTTGCGTGCAACCGGCGCTTTGTTTTTTTCACCCCAGCATAATGTAGTTTGAGAGCAGTCCTATGAAACCCACCGTCGTACTCGTGGGCCGTCCCAACGTCGGCAAATCCACTTTATTTAATCGCCTCACCAAAAGCCGCGCGGCTTTAGTGGCGGATTTGCCCGGCCTGACGCGTGACCGGCATTACGGCCAGGGGCGCGTGGGTGATAAACCCTTTATCGTCGTCGATACCGGCGGTTTGGAGCCGGTGACCAAAGAAGGCATTTATCACGAAATGGCCAAGCAAACGCTGCAAGCGATAGCCGAAGCGGATGTGATTATTTTTCTGGTCGATGTGCGCCAGGGCGTGACGGCGCATGACCGTTTGATCGCCACTGAATTGCGCAAAGCCGGTAGGCCTGTTTGGTTGGTAGTCAATAAAGCCGAAGGTATGCGCGCTGCTGTGGTGACTGCGGAATTCCACGAATTGGCCTTAGGTGACCCGCTCGCCATTTCCGCTGCACATGGCGAAAATGTGAATGAGTTAATGGAATTGGTGATGGAGAATTTCTCCGTGGCCGAAGAAGACGACGAACAAATCGGCCATCCGAAAATCGCCATCGTCGGACGCCCGAATGCAGGCAAATCGACACTGGTAAATAGTTTGCTCGGCGAAGAACGCGTGATTGCGTTCGACCAACCCGGCACCACGCGCGACAGTATATATATTGATTTTGAGCGCGACGGCAAGTCTTATACGTTGATCGATACAGCAGGCATACGCAAACGCGGCAAAGTTTTTGAGGCGGTTGAAAAATTTTCCGTGATCAAAACTTTGCAGGCAGTAGAAGACGCGAATATTGTCGTGCTGGTGTTGGATGCCAGCGCGGAAATTGCCGAACAGGACGCGCATATCGCTGGATTTATTCTGGAGTCCGGTCGCGCATTAGTTGTCGCGGTGAATAAATGGGACGGCTTGGAAGTGTCGCGTCGCGACACAGTGAAAAACGATATTTCGCGCAAGCTGGATTTTTTATCTTTCGCCAATTTTCATTACATTTCGGCGCTCACCGGCATGGGCGTGCCGGCGATGTTCAAGTCGGTCGATAGTGCTTATGCGGCCGCGATGGTGCGATTGCCTACACCTAAGTTGACACGCGTGCTGATGGATGCGGTGCAACAACACCAGCCGCCGAAAGCAGGACCATTCCGCCCCAAGCTGCGTTATGCGCATCAGGGTGGGCATAATCCGCCTCTAGTGGTGGTGCACGGCACAGCGGTCAATCATATTGCCGACACTTACCGACGTTATTTGGAACATAAATTCCGCGATGTGTTCGAATTACGCGGCACGCCTTTGCGTGTGCAATTTAACCAAGGCGCCAACCCGTTCGCGGGACGAAAACCCCCGCCATTGACGGAAAAAGAAGAGAATACTGCACGTCGAAAACGCCGTAGAGGCCGCAAGATGTTCGGCGGATACTGAGTCGCAACAGGGGCTTATGAGTTTGAAACAAAATTTTAATTGTCCAGAAGTAAACTTTGTGGGTTAATCGGTATCCAATTCACTGAAAACGAGGTTGGGATAGGCTTGCAAATCCCGGAAAAGATTCTAATATTGAATTTCCAAAGCAATAATCCGGTCGCTACATGCGACAAACAATATGGAGAACAAAATATGAGCACCAAAGGGCAATTGTTACAAGACCCATTTTTGAACGTGTTGCGCAAAGAACATGTTCCCGTTTCGATCTATTTAGTTAATGGAATCAAGCTACAAGGACAGGTTGAGTCTTTTGACCAATACGTCGTTTTGCTTAAAAATACCGTCACCCAGATGGTCTATAAACATGCTATTTCCACTGTGGTACCCGCGCGTCCTGTCAGCGTTCCATTTGATCCCCCTGCGGATTGATTTCACAGCGTGCGCCTATCTCCCTCACGCGAGTGGGTAAATTAGGCGCATGCCACTAATCATCTGCAGCTTGAATTTTCTGTCTCTCCTTTTCGCTCGCCTTGAGGCCGCCGTGAGCTATGTTTGATCGACCGCAAAGCGGCGACAAGGCCGTGCTGGTCAGCATTGATTTCGGTACGCCGGATCATGCCGATAGCCTTGATGAGCTTAAGCTCCTGTCGGACAGCGCTGGTGTGCAGGTGCTGGCTGTTTTTCAAGGCAGTCGCGCGAAGCCCGATCCCTCCACTTTTATCGGTAGCGGTAAGCTGCTCGAAGTGGGCGAAGCGGTCGAAGGTCTTAAAGCCAATCTGGTGATTTTCAATCACAACATTTCGCCGATACAGCAGCGTAATCTGGAGCGGGACCTCAAGGTGAGGGTACTTGACCGCACCAATTTGATTCTGGATATTTTTGCCCAGCGCGCGCGCAGCCACGAAGGTAAATTACAAGTTGAGTTGGCGCAGCTGCAACACCTCAGCACGCGTCTGGTACGCGGCTGGACGCACTTAGAGCGGCAAAAAGGAGGTATCGGTTTACGCGGCCCGGGTGAAACGCAATTGGAAACCGACCGGCGCTTGATTGGTACGCGCATCAAATTTTTGCAGGATCGGCTAAAAAAAGTGCGTCGACAACGCACGACTCAACAACAAGGCCGCCGCAGCGGCGGCTTATTAAATATCTCGCTGGTCGGTTATACCAACGCGGGTAAATCCACACTGTTTAACCGGCTGACCAAGTCCAAGACTTATGTCGCCGATCAACTGTTCGCCACGCTCGATACCACTACGCGCAAACTCTATCTCGATCCACAGCATTCAGCTGTCATCTCGGATACGGTCGGATTCATTCGGCATTTGCCGCATACGCTGGTCGCGGCATTCCGTGCCACGCTGGAAGAAACCGCCAGCGCCGATTTATTACTCCATGTGGTGGATGCGTGTAATCCCACGCGCGATCAGCAAATTGAAGAAGTGAATTCTGTGCTGGCGCAAGTCGGCGGTGCGCATATTGCGCAAATCTTGATTTATAACAAAATCGACACCCATCCCGAATGGCAGCCTGGGGTGGAATATGATGAATATGGTAGAATTGTCGCCGTTCGCGTCAGTGCCCTCACGGGGGCGGGAATGGAGCTGATTCCCAAGGCATTATTAATGTGGGCAGAGCAAGAAACTGAACACAGTATGCAAGCAATTGAGACTGAAACCGTTTTAGAACCAGCAGCCCATTTAGCAGACTAACAAGCTTTTAACCAACGACATTTCGGAAAACAACATGGCGCTTAATGATCCCCAATGGGGAAAGAAAAATAACGACGGTCCGCCAGACTTGGATGAAATCTGGCGCAAGTTCAGCGAGAAGCTCAAAGGCTTGTTCGGCATGAAAAGCGGCGGGGGATCTTCGGGCGGCAATAGCCCCAACACGCCGAGCATGAAACAGCTGGGCGGCGGCGCGGGCTTGATCGCATTTATTGTGTTGGGTGTATGGCTGGCCAGCGGATTTTATATCGTGCAAGAAGGCCGCCGCGGGGTGGAACTTACTTTCGGTAAATATCGCGGCGTGACGACAGCGCCAGGCCCGCGTTGGCATTGGCCATATCCGATTGAATCGGTCGAGGTAGTGGACGTGTCGCAAAACCGCACCGTGACCATCGGCTATCGCGGCCTTAAGCAAAAACAACCGCAGGAATCGCTGATGCTGACCGACGATGAAAACATTGTTGATGTGCAGTTTTCAGTTCAATTCACGGTCAAAAACCCTGAAGATTTTTTATTTAAAAACAAGACGTTACCAGATGATTCTGTGCGTCAAGCAGCGGAGACCGCGATTCGTCAAGTGGTTGGCAAAAGCAAAATGGATTTTGTTTTTCAAACCGGACGCGATGAACTTGCCAGCAGTACACGTGCCTTGATGCAACAGATTTTGGATCGTTACGAAAGCGGTATCAAAATTGACCGCGTCAATATGCAAAGCATCCAACCGCCCGAGCAAGTGCAAGCTGCGTTCGATGACGCAGTCAAAGCCGGGCAGGATTTGGAACGACAGAAAAATGAAGGCCAGGCGTATGCCAACGACGTGATACCGCGCGCGCGCGGTAATGCATCGCGGCTGATCGAAGAAGCCAACGGTTACAAGCAGCGCGTGGTCGCCAATGCGGAAGGCGAAGCCAGCCGCTTTAGCCAGATTCTGGCCGAATACGAAAAAGCTCCGGCGGTGACGCGCGAACGGATTTATCTCGACTCCATGCAACAAATGCTTTCCAACACCAGCAAAGTGATGATCGACCAGAAATCCGGCGGCAGCAATTTGCTGTATTTACCGTTGGATAAACTGATGCAGATCAGCGGATCCTCGACCGATGCGAATGCACCTGTTACCGCGAATGCGCCTTCATCATCATCAACCATTCCGGACATCAGCCGCCCGCGCGACAGCCGTAGCCGCGATCGGGAGGGACGCTAATCATGACTAAATCCTTACCGTTTATTTTAATCACCGCGCTGATTCTGTTAGTGCTGGCGAGTCTGAGTCTTTATATCGTCAAGCAAACTGAACACGCCTTGGTGTTTCAGTTGGGCGAAGTGATCGACGTCAAAGACAAACCCGGCCTGTATTTCAAAATTCCGCTGGTGCAAAACGTGCGTTTTTTTGACACACGCATCCGCACCATGGACAGCGGCGAGTCGGAGCGTTTCACCACTTTGGGCAACAAGCCGGTGCTGGTCGATTCTTTTGTTAAATGGAAAATCGCCGACGTGAAAAAGTTTTTTGTCAGCGTGCGCGGCGGTGACATCCAGGCGGCAGAAACGCGCCTTGCGCAGACTGTCAATAACGACTTGCGAGCCGAATTCGGTAACCGCACCGTGCATGACCTGATATCCGGAGAGCGCGATAAAGTGATGGAAATCATGCGCGAAAAAGCCGACCACGATGCAGCGAGCATAGGTATCAAAGTGATAGATGT
>JAYVGF010000262.1:0-4157 GCA_043772415.1 Betaproteobacteria bacterium | reverse complement strand
TCCCGCCCCTATCAAGGGACGGGTGGGGGATGCGTGTCCAGTCAGCGCCTACATTCAGCACGCTAACGTTTCTCACTATGCCGCCGTATCCATTCGGCGAAAGCGGCTTCGTCCATTTCGCCGGCAGCGACCGCCAACATGGTCATCACGCAACCGGCATCATCTGCTACTAAATCGAAACCGTTCAAATCCAGGAATAATTCTAACGCAACAAACGCCGTGCGTTTATTCCCGTCAATAAACGGATGATTACGCGAAACACCGTAGCCATAAGAAGCCGCCAAATCAGCCGCGTCAGGTTTTTCGTCGAGGGCTAAATTCTGCGGGCGCGCCAATGCTGATTCAAATAATCCTGCGTCACGAACTCCCGCGCCGCCGCCATGCTCGGTAAGTTGTTCTTCATGCACAGCGTAAAGGACTGCGGCATCAATCCAAATCCATGTCGTCATTTCGCCAGCTCACGCAAAACAGCACGGCGTTTTTTCATGATTATGCGTGCCGCTTCCATTTGCGTTTCAAAGCCCGGGTCATGCGGCGTTATGCGCACGCCTTCCGGCGTGTCGATCACATAAACGCTCTCGCCCTTTTCAAGCTTGAGGCGAGAGAGCACTTCCTTAGGCAATATCAGCCCGACGGAATTACCGATTTGCGTGAGTTTTAGTTTGAGCATGATTGTCATCCAAGTTATAACATTCGTTATACTAAACCCTGGAGTGAGACTTGACAATAGTGTAAAAAATTTGAAATAAACTGAATATAATCAAATAGTTACATAATTAATGAGTAGGGGCGCTCGCGCACCAAAACTGGCGGACGCTGGTGAGATGTTGGATGCAGTTGTGGTGCGCGAGCGCACCCTACAACGTCTCCTCTCTTTCAAGGGGAGGACCAGGGTGGGGATGGGTCTCGATTCAGCCTCAACCAACACCCCTATCCTAACCTTCCCCCGCCAAGTGGAGGGGACGGTCTCACATTATGATTCGTGATGGTATCGAACAACAATAAACGTGTTAGCAAAAATGACTTCAAGCCGCCTTATCCGGTTTTTCAATCGGCTCTAAAGAAGTCTGCAACGCACTCGCCGGCACGCCATTTTTCCAAGGCAAATCCATCGGATAATTTTTGATCAAGCAATCATCTGGCAAACATTCTATCGGCGTGAAATCGCGGTGAGCGATATATTCCGGGCGCTTGTAGCGGCGGATATGGTTGCTCACCGCGCACAAACTCAAGTACACGGCGACGCGATTAAATGGGCTTAGGTTCGCGCCGGACGCATGCACTAAACAACTATGAAATAAAATCATCGAACCCGCCGGACCTTGCGGGCTGACGATGCCGCCTTGTTTGCCGCCAGCGCGTTCGACCAGTTGGCGGATCAAATCATTGTTCACCGTCCATAACGGATAACTAGTCGTGGTCAGATCATGCTGCGCCTCGATCACGCCTTTCTTGTGGCTGCCTGGGATGAACATCAGCGGGCCGTTGAACTCATTCACGTCATCGAGAAAAATCGCTACGTTCATCGCGCGCTCGGTCGGCATCAGGTCGTCGTTCATCCAGGTGCCGTAATCCTGATGCCATTGCCACACGTCACCTTCAAACGCCATCTTGCCGTTGATTTTGAATTGGTGCATGTAGAGTTTTTCGTCGAGCAAATCTTCCACCGGCCGCACCATGCGCGGGTGGCGCGCCAAGCGTGCGAACGGCTCGCTATACATATGCGCGGCGAAATTCGTGCGTACCGACTCTTTGCCTTTCTCGCGCACGTTGTAATCTTCGCGACGTGAATATAGTTCGGGCACGGCGTCAGTCAAAGTTTTTATTTCCGCTGCGCTGAATAGGCCGGGAAAGAAAAGATAACCTTCACGTTCAAATTGTTCGCGTTGTGTTTGGCTTAGCTTCATGGGAAGAATCCTTGGTGAGGGAGCGATTAGGCCTAAATATTATAATGAAAATCGACCGAGATTATTTATTTTAGTATGCCGCGATCCTTAAAAATTTTGCGGATATCCTTGGCGTGCTTGCCTGTGTAAAGTTGTTTGTCCGATGTAAGCAGGGCATTCGCCGCATCCTCGAACGACGCCCAGCGGTTCAAGAGAAAATGGTGCGCCACAACGAGGCGTTCTGTCACTTGCTGCCCAAGCTGCGAGCGCAATTGCCATAAACAAGCCGACCAAATCTCGCCGTCGGCGTGCGGCTCGTGGCGCAAATCGTCCGGGTAATGTTTGGCGCTATCAAGGCGTCGCAAATTCGGGGTATCGCTGGTGTCGTAAAAGCGCGCATCCCAACTCGCGATCAAAGTGCGCAAACGCAACGGCTTGCTCTCCGCAAAAAAACTGCCCGCCAGGAAATCGCCGAATCCCTCGCCCATTGCACCGGCTTCTTCCGATTCACCCCAGTTGGGTATTTGGTTATCCTGAATCGCATGGCCGTATTCATGCAATATCACCTCTGCGTCTTCCGCATCGTCCACACCGCCTGTGCCGAACGACAGTAATTTTTTGGCCGGGCTGTAAAATGAATTATCGTCTTTCTGACCGATTACATTTACTTCGATAGGCTTGCTGTTGAGAATATTGTTAAAACCCAGGCTTTGCAGATGCCGCTGCATAAGGTCAATATGGTAATACACCATGACTTCCTTAAAGCCCTTATCGCTATTTTGAAATGTGAACGTCCCCGATATACGCTTGACGCGCCCCGGCGTAATTTTCGTGCTAACGAATTTCCCGTCGAGATAGCCGTTTTTGGATAAGCCCAGTAATTCTACGTCGCGATAAGCCTCAGCCGGAACTTTGGCGGTAACGGAGAGCGCCGTATCGTTGAGCGACACCACCGGGTTCGGGTAAAACACCCGGCCAACATTTGCCGTCTTGATCACATTGCGCTGCCATAATATTTCGCCCGTGTAGGCATCAATATAGAATTTCCATTCGCCTATCGGTTGCGTCGTGCGTACGACAATTTTCCACGCCTTGCGAGTCTCATCATCATGCTGGCGCTCAACCAATTCCGCCGCAAGCAGCGTAGCCGATTTGCGCTCTTTCGGCGTTAGCCCGCCAAGCGCTTTAGTGTGAGCAACGGCTTGCGTGATAGTTTTCGTGGTCGTCAGTTTCGCTTTTTCTGCACCTTTTTTCAAAGCCGGTATCGGCACCAAATCATTCTGCACGTTATACACACGGCCGAACTTATCAATGTCCACACGTATCCACGCGCCGGAAACCGGCAAGTTATCGATGTATTGTTGAAATAGCGCGTGCGAACCGAATAGGGTGGTTTTAATTTGATCAAACTTCAGTCCTTTTAGTTTCGGCGGAATGTTGAGCAAGGCGGTAATTTTCTCCAGAAAACGCGTGGCGATTTGCCGTGGCGGTAAAGCGCTCTTGGGCGTAGTGAGGTCATACAAACGTCGAGGCACTTCACGGCTGCGGCTGATTTCCGCCAAGCCCGTCACGCCGCCGACGCCTTTGATTTTGATGATTTTGCGCCGTTCATTGGTCGGTAGTTGCTCCGCGAATTTTAGAATAGAAAACGCTTTCGCGCCTTTCACTTCCTTCACTGAGACAATTCTAAAGCCATGCTTTTCCAAATCCGCGCGCCACGCCGCAACCTCAATGGATAGAATTTTTCGTTGTCGGATAGCCATCATGCCTCCTTACTTATGCGCAGCGTTACGAACGAACCCATAATAAATTATTAATATAATCAAATAGTTATTGATAAAGCCAGATTTACCATCGGGTGACTTTAGTGCGGCCTTCTGCAGTCACTTGTTCAACAGTGGCGGGCGCTTCGATAAAAATAAAAGCTTCTGGTGGCCACGCTACGCCATTGCCATCGGTTTTTTTATCGTATAAAAGTTGCTTCGGTGCCTTATTGTGCTTAGCCAAAAAATCATCCATGTGAAAACATTTTTCAGCTTGCCGCTGCAAAAAATCGGCAAAGCTACCGTTATATTTTTTCGCTTGGTGATAAGCCCACCAAGTACATTGACGGCGAAAAAACTTCGGATGAATAAACCGCGCGCTCGTCTCGTTACTTACGCGTGATCCGGCCTTACGAAATTCCAATGGTTCGAACCGGCCAAACGTGCTGCGATAAAAACGAGCTATACCCTCGCGTGCGCGTTGGCCTTTTTGCCAAGCCGCGAGCGA
>JAYVGF010000261.1:0-3085 GCA_043772415.1 Betaproteobacteria bacterium | reverse complement strand
CGGTCGAAAGATCTACGGTTGGCGCGGTCGCACTGCGGCGCGCTTTGTCATCGCCGGATTTTTCGCGCTGTTTTTGGCCTACTTCGGATCGAAATTCGTCATCGAAGTGATTTTGCAGCGTTAATTGTAACTGTTTGATTTAATTGAAGTTTTTTATATATTCTGGAAACCGTTTCATGCGCCGCCGCTTGACACAAACGCTGGCGCTGCCAATACTTTGCTTCATTCCCCTTTAAGGTTGTGCCTTGGATAATATTCCCTTAAGCGCGTTGCTTATCGCGCTAGCGGTGTTGCTGGTGACATCGGCGTTTTTTTCACTCACCGAAACCAGCATGATGGCGATCAACCGTTATCGTTTGCGCCATCTGGTGAAAGAAGGCCATCGCAGCGCCCGCTGGGTCAGCGATCTGCTCGAACACACGGATCGTTTACTCGGCGTGATTTTGCTCGGCAACAATTTACTCAACGCCGCGTCCGCGCTGATCGTGGGCGAAATTACCCGCCGTGCTTTCGGCGACAGCCAGTTTGCGCTGGCAATTGCGACAGCGGCAGCGACATTTTTCATCCTGGTGTTTTCCGAGATAACGCCTAAGGTGCTAGGCGCGGCGTATCCGGAAAAAATCGCGCTGCCGTCAAGCTATATCCTGACGCCGATGCTGAAATTGTTTTACCCCATCGTGTGGTTCGTCAATTTATTCGTCAAAGGTTTACTGTGGATCTTGCGCCTCAAGCCTTCGACCGCAGAGGAGCATGTGTTGAGCATGGAAGAATTGCGCACACTTGTGATGGAAGGCGGCCACTACATTCCGCCCAAGCACCAAACCATTTTGCTCAATTTGTTCGAGCTGGAAAACATTACCGTCGATGACATCATGACGCCGCGCCATCGCATCGACGCTATCAATATCGACGCGTCGATAGAAGAAATCCGCGAGCAACTCGCAACCAGTCATCACACGCGCGTGCCGGTTTACGCAGGCGAGCTGGACAATATCGTCGGCGTGTTGCACGTTCGCCGCGTGTTGCATCAAAGCCGTATCGCTGAATTGAGCGCAGAAACACTCAAAGAAATTATGACCGAACCGTATTTCATTCCCGCCGGTACGCCGCTGTTCACACAGTTACAAAATTTCCAGGAAACCGCGCGTCGTGTCGGCTTGGTGGTCGATGAATACGGCGAGTTGCGCGGCATGTTGACGCTGGAAGACGTGCTGGAAGAAGTCGTCGGTGAATTCACCAGCAACGCGCCGTCACGCACCGTGTTATATCAAAAGCAACCCGATGGCTCCGTGTTGGTGGAAGGAACTTGTCTGGTGCGTTTGCTGAACCGAAAGCTGGGAATGAAGTTCGGCGTCGACGGCCCGAAGACCGTCAACGGTCTAGTGCTGGAACACTTTGAAGACATTCCCGAAGTCGGCACTACCCTCAAAATCGATAATTATCCGATCGAAATCGTCCAGACTCAGGATCGCATGGTCAAAACCGTACGGATTTTCCCCGCGATCCTACAAACAGCCCCCGCACAAGCCGCCTAAACCAAGGCTCATTTTGTTCTCCAGAGGCGTAAACTTTGGTTTTATTCTCCATCCTGCCTGCCCATTTTGCTTTACAAGCCGGTATGTCTTAGGCATCATTGAACGTAAATTAAGTCAATAAATCAGGTAACTACCTCGATTTATTGATGTTTCGCAATAAATAAAAGTTTCGTATCGCCCTTCTGTGCATTGCGTCACAGCATGAACGGCGAGTACGGGCTATGCTGAAATGTATATTTGTCCGCAGCCCAGCCGCGACCACCAAAGAATTTTCAGGAGAAGCACATGGCCACCGCCGTAGCAAACAAAGCGATCAAGCTATTTAACTATCAATGGGAAGGCCGCGATAAAAGCGGCAAGATCATCCGCGGGGATATGCGCGCGGCGAGCGATTCCATTGTGACAGCGACCTTGCGTCGTCAGGGCGTTAATGTTTCCAAAGTAAAAAAAGCACGCACCACAGGCGGTAAAAGAATCACTGATAAAGACGTATCGATTTTCACGCGCCAATTGGCAGTAATGATGAAAGCCGGTGTGCCGTTGTTGCAGGCGTTCGACATTGTCGCCAAGGGTCACTCCAATCCCGCTATGGGCCGCATGCTTACCGACATTAAGACCGAAGTGGAAACCGGTAGCAGCTTGGCCAATGCGTTCAAAAAACATCCGTTGTATTTCGATGCTTTGTTTTGTAACTTGGTCGCGGCCGGTGAACAAGCGGGTATTTTAGACGGCTTACTCGACCGTTTGGCCATTTACAAGGAAAAATCCCTGGCATTAAAAGGCAAAATTAAATCGGCGATGGTGTACCCGATTTCTGTTTTGGTTGCGGCGTTTTTGATCACCGCTGTGATTATGATATTCGTGATCCCGGCGTTTAAGGATTTGTTCAGCGGTTTTGGCGCCGATTTGCCCGGTCCGACCCAATTCGTGATTCAGGTGTCTGATATTTTTACCACTTATTGGTACCTCATTCTTGCGGTGGTCGTAGGCGTACCCTACGGATTTTTCTGGCTATGGAAACGCTCGCGCAAAATGCAAATGATCATGGACCGTGTACTGCTCAAGTTACCGGTGTTCGGCAAGTTGCTGGAGAAGGCCGCTGTCGCACGCTGGGCGCGTACGTTGTCCACCATGTTTGCGGCTGGTGTGCCATTGGTCGATGCGTTGGATTCCGTTGCTGGCGCCTCCGGCAATCAGGTTTTTTATGAGGCTACCAAGCGCATACAACTCGAAGTCAGCACGGGTACAGGCCTGGCCGTGGCAATGCAGAATTCAGGCGTATTCCCGAATATGATGCTGCAGATGACGGCGATTGGTGAGGAATCCGGTGCGCTGGATAATATGCTGACCAAGGTGGCAGAGTTTTTCGAGCGCGAAGTCGACGAGATGGTCGATGCGCTGTCGAGCTTGATGGAGCCGGTGATCATTGTTGTACTCGGAACTTTGATCGGCGGATTGGTTATCGCGATGTACTTGCCGATTTTCAAAATGGGTTCAGTGGTTGGTGGCTAAATAAAAAGCCGTCGAAACGAAATTAAAAAATAAAAGGG
>JAYVGF010000260.1:0-4999 GCA_043772415.1 Betaproteobacteria bacterium | reverse complement strand
GCACTTGCGTCGGTATGCGCGGTTCGCGCGTACAAGCAGTAACAGGCGAGCTCGCCGGTGAGCGCGTGGATATTATTTTGTGGTCGGCCGATCCGGCGCAATTCGTCATCAACGCCCTTGCGCCGGCGGAAGTCAGCTCGATCGTGGTGGATGAAGAAAAGCACAGCATGGATGTCGTGGTTGATGAAGAAATGTTGGCGCAAGCGATTGGTCGCGGCGGACAAAACGTACGCCTCGCGTCCGAGCTGACTGGCTGGGAACTTAACATCATGACCTCGGAAGACGCGGATCAGAAACACACTGCAGAAAATTCCGGCATCCGTGAATTGTTTATGCAAAAACTCGACGTGGATGAAGAAGTCGCCGACATTTTAGTCGCTGAAGGTTTCAGCACGCTGGACGAAGTGGCCTACGTGCCGCTGGAAGAAATGCTCGAGATCGAAGCCTTCGATGAAGAGACGGTAGAAGAATTGCGCAGTCGCGCGCGTAATGCTTTGTTGACGGATGCGATCGCGTCGGAAGAACAAGTCGAACACGCTGCAGAAGATTTGAAAACCATGGACGGCATGGACAACAAGACTGCGCGTTTGCTCGCATCGAAAGGTGTGACGACGATGGAAGCATTAGCCGATCTTGCTGTCGATGAATTGGTAGAGATGACCGCGATGGAAGAAGAGCGCGCCAAAGCATTGATCATGACCGCGCGTAAGCCGTGGTTTGAGTAATTATGTAACTATTTGATTATATTGAAATTTTTGTAGCATTAAGCGGAAGTATAGAAACACATGGCTCAAAAAAACGTAGCGCAATTTGCTGAAGAATTAAACCTGCCAGCCACCCTGTTGCTGGAGCAGTTGCGCGCGGCTGGCGTTGAAAAAGCTGCGGCAGAAGACAGCCTGACGGAAACAGACAAGGCGAAACTGCTCGACTACTTGCGCGAAGTACACGGAAACAAAGATAGCAAAACCAAAAAAATTACCTTAGCTCGTAAGCAGACTTCGGAAATTAAAAAAGCCGATGCCATCACAGGCAAAGCGCGCACTATTCAAGTCGAAGTACGCAAAAAACGCGTCGTCGTCAAAACGGAAGATGCAGTAGCCGAAGCACCGGTAGTTGAAGTCGCGCCGGTGGTTGAAGCCGCGCCGATTATTGAAGTTGCGCCGGTTGAAGTCGTAGTAGTTGCGCCCGCCCCAGTTGTGGCGAAGCCTGTCGGCATTATCGATGAAGCCCAACGTCGTATACGCGAAGAAGAAGATCGTCGGCAAGCCGAGTTGATGGCGCGTCAAGCGGCCGATGCGCTGGCGAAACCGAAGCGCGTAGCGAAGCCGAAAAAAGCCGAACTGGAAGCCGCAGCCGTCGCAGCAGCCGAAGCGGAAAAAGTAAAAGCCGCAGAAGAGGCCGCCGCCAAAGCCAAAGCAGCCGCTAAGCCAGAAACCGTCGCCAAGAAAGCCGACGGCACCAAACCTGCCGAGCCGGCTAAAGAAGGCACGTTACATCGCCCAGTGGCAAAACCCGGCGATAAAAAGCCGGTCAAGAAAGCCAAAACCACCACCACAACGTGGATGGAAGAGACAGCAAAAAAACGCACACTCAAAACACGCGGCGATACTTTTGGCAGCACGCGTGATGGCTGGCATCACAAAAAAGCCGCGCGCAATAAAGCGGACGACGCAGATCACGCTTTCTCATTGCCGACTGAGCCTATTGTGCGTGAAGTGTTGGTGCCCGAGACAATTTCTGTTGCCAACCTCGCACAAAAGATGGCCGTCAAAGCGGCTGAAGTGATCAAGACCCTGATGAAAATGGGCAGCATGGTCACCATCAACCAAGTGCTCGACCAGGAAACCGCGTTGATCGTCGTCGCCGAATTGGGCCACATCGGTAAAGCCGCTGCGCTGGATAGCCCGGAAGTATTTCTGGAAGCATCCGAAGTCAGCGATGCAGTCGCCGAGCCACGCGCGCCAGTGGTTACTGTGATGGGCCACGTCGATCACGGTAAAACTTCTTTGCTCGACACCATCCGTCGCACGCGCGTCGCCAGTGGCGAAGCGGGCGGCATTACGCAACATATCGGCGCGTATCACGTTGAAACGCCGCGCGGCAGGATTACTTTTTTGGATACGCCGGGCCACGAGGCGTTTACCGCCATGCGCGCGCGCGGTGCGAAAGCGACTGACATTGTCGTGCTGGTCGTCGCGGCGGATGACGGCGTGATGCCGCAAACCGTCGAAGCGATTGCCCACGCCAAAGCGGCCAATGTGCCGATCGTGGTCGCGGTGAATAAAATCGACAAGCCCGATGCAAACTTCGAACGCATCAAACAAGAGTTGGTTTCGCAAAGCGTGTTGCCGGAAGAATACGGCGGCGATGTGCAATTCATCCAAGTGTCGGCGAAAACGGGTTTGAATATCGACGGTTTGCTCGAAGCGATTTTGTTGCAAGCTGAAGTATTGGAATTGAAGGCCGTGAAAAATGCGCCAGCTAAAGGTCTAGTGATTGAATCGCGTTTGGATAAAGGTCGCGGTCCGGTAGCAACGATCTTGATCCAGTCGGGTACTTTGAAACGCGGTGACAACTTGCTCGCTGGCGCAGCCTTCGGCCGCATCCGCGCCATGCTGGATGAAAACGGTAAATCGATTGATGAAGCCGGTCCGTCGATTCCTGTGGAAGTGCAAGGCCTGTCCGATGTGCCAGGCGCGGGTGAAGAAATCATGGTCATCAACGACGAACGCAAAGCGCGCGAAATCGCGCTGTTCCGTCAAGGCAAATTCCGCGACGTTAAACTCGCGCGCCAACAAGCGGCCAAACTCGACGACGTATTCGCTGAAGCCGCGCAAGGCCGCATCAGAAGTCTGCCGTTGATTATCAAAGCCGACGTGCAAGGTTCGTACGAAGCGCTGGTGCAATCGCTGCAAAAACTTTCTACCGACGAAGTGCGCGTGAACGTGGTGCATAGCGGCGTCGGCGGCATTTCCGAATCCGACGTCAACCTGGCGCTGGCATCCAAAGCCGTCATCATCGGCTTCAACACGCGCGCTGACGTGACGGCGCGCAAGCTGATTCAAAGCTCCGGTGTCGATGTGCGTTACTACAATATTATTTACGAAGCGGTCGATGAGGTGAAAGCCGCCTTGTCCGGCATGCTTGCGCCCGAACGCAAAGAAAGCGTCATCGGCACCGTGGAAATCCGCGAAGTATTCCGTATTTCCAAAGTCGGCGCAGTCGCCGGTTGCTATGTAACCGACGGCCAGGTGAAGCGCGGCTCGCAAGTGCGCGTGTTGCGCGATGATGTGGTGCTGCACACTGGCGAACTCGATTCACTCAAGCGTTTCAAAGACGACGTGAAAGAAGTCAAAGCCGGTTTCGAATGCGGCTTGTCGCTGAAAAACTTCAACGACCTTCAAGTGGGCGACCAGCTCGAAGTGTTTGAAGTGACCGAAGTGGCACGCACGCTGCAGTAATATGCCTAAACATCCCGAGCGCGTACGGCGCATCGCCGAACAAATCCAGCGCGACTTGTCGGGCATCATCCGCAGTGAACTCAAAGACCCGCGCGTCGGCATGGTAACCATCACCGACGTCGATGTCGCGCACGATTACGCGCATGCCAAAATATATTTCACCGTCATGGGTAAAAATAGCGACAAGGCAGGCACGCTCGAAGGCTTGACTCGCGCGGCCGGTTTTTTGCGTAGCGAGCTCGGCAAAGGCATGAGTTTGCGTGTCGTCCCGCAATTACATTTTGTGTATGATGAGTCGGTCGAGCGCGGTGTGATGCTCTCCAACTTAATTGATAAAGCTAACGCCGGGCCCAAAACCGGCGACGAATAAAGTTTTATAACTATATGATTCAATTCATATTTTTATCTATTGTGTTGGCTGCCAGTTTGCTTATTATTTTTCTGCGGCCCTTGCCCGCAGCTTGGCACATCGAAACACTGCCGGCAAAAACTTTTCCGCCATCCTCCACAGCAAAATATATTTCCACTCATCTCTCGACGACAGAAGCGTCGAATCATGCCAGCTCCATACTTGCATTAGAAGACGGCACGCGCATGGTCGTCTGGTTCGCCGGTTCGCGCGAAGGGGCGGGCGATGTGCAGTTAATGTTGGCGACTAACAGGAATCAAAGCTGGAGCGAGCCGCGCGCTATTCAAAGCGTTGCAAGCAACGCCAAAGCCTTCGGCCACTACACAAAAAAAATCGGCAATCCGGTTTTGTTTACAGCGGATGACGGGAAAATTCATTTGCTGTTCGTCACCGTCGCGCTCGGCGGTTGGGGCGGCAGTCGCGTCGCTCATAGTGTGTCGAGTGACAAAGGCGTAACTTGGTCCGCGCCGGAATTATGGGTCACCAGCCCGTTTATCAACATCAGTACGCAACTGCGCAATCCGCCGTTACCGGTGAAACTGGATGATGGTAGCGCCGGTTGGCTGCTGCCCGCACATCATGAGTTTATGAATAAATTCCCTGAGTATCTGGTGCTCGACAGCGTGGGGAATTTTTTGCACAAGCAACGTATTCCGTTTGGTAATGGTTTGATTCAACCCGCGTTCGTGGCGCAAGGCGATGCGCAATTGCAAGCTTATTTTCGCCCCACCAACGAGCAAAAACAAATTCTCTCGGCATCCTATAAAAAAGGCTGGGATGCAGCCTTGCAAAACACATCGTTACCGAATCCCGATGCGGGCATCGCCGTGGTGACATTGCCGAATCAACAATTGCTCATGGCCTACAACCCTTCGACGGAAAATCGTAACAAGCTTGCTCTGGCGTTAAGTGAAGATGGCACTAAGTGGCGCGCCGTTGCGGAAATCGAGAACGGAAAAGATAGCGAGTTTTCTTATCCGTCGTTGGCCGTGCATGGCGATGAAATCGACTTGACCTATTCCTATCAACGTCAATACATCAAACATGCGCGCTTTAATTTAGCGTGGCTGGCACAGCAAAATAAATAATGCTCCATCCCGTTCAATCGCTCGCCACATTTCTGCGCGGA
>JAYVGF010000259.1:0-2230 GCA_043772415.1 Betaproteobacteria bacterium | reverse complement strand
TCCCCTTGAAGGGGAGGGGACTTAGCCTTGTGTTGAAGCCGCGAGCCAAGTATTTAATGAGCTTGATCATTGTGAATAAAAATTTATGCATACACATGCGCAACCGAACCGTCTTCTTCGACTTCCCACGCCACGATACCGTTGTAATGAAAATAGCCGTGGCGTCCGCGCTCTTTGATGAGTACATTGCGTTCCGGTTGCACGTAGCCGCTTTCGTCGGTGGCGCGGCTTTTTAGTATGGCGGGTTTGCCGTTCCAGTTCCAGCCCATGCGAAAACGCGTGAAGCATTGCGCCAGCACTGGCCCTTGCAACGCCGCCTCGCCCCAACTTTTGCCGCCGTCGGCGGAGACTTCGACTTTGGCGATTTTGCCTCGGCCTGACCAAGCTAATCCGCTGATTTCGTAAAACCCAGGCTGGCGCAATTTGTTGCCGTGCGAGGGTGAGGTGATCAGCGATTTGGCTTCCATGACGAAAGTAAATTGGCGCGCTTTGCCCGACGGCAACAGCTCGGTGTATTGCGCGGTTTCGTTGCGCGACATGATGGGTTGGCTGGTCACTTCGAGTCGGCGTAACCATTTTACATTCAACACGCCTTCCCAGCCGGGCACGATGAGGCGTAGCGGGAAACCATTCTCAGGCCGCAGGCGTTCGCCGTTTTGATACAGCGCGATGATGGCGTCGTCCATGAGTTTTTCCAGCGGCAGGCTCATGTTGTGCGCGATGGCATCCGCCCCTTCGGCGATCACCCATGTGGCTTTGGCGTCGATGCCCGCTTCATTCAACAGTATAGAAACCGGCACGCCGGTCCATTCGCTGCAGGAAGCTAATCCGTGCAAATTACCGGCGGAGGTTTGCAGCGGTTCCTGATGCCAGCCGGAAAAACTATTGCCGCCGCATTCGAGAAAAATCAATTTTGACGTCATCGGATAACGCAACAAATTTTCTACTGAAAACTTGAGCGGCTGCTTGACCAAACCATGAATCAATAATGGATGTTGAGCCGCGTCGATCTCCGGCACGCCGTTGTGATGGCGCTCGAAATGCAAACCGGTCGGCGTAATCATGCCTTCGAGTTCGTCCAGCGGCGTCCACGACGAACCGTTGCCCGCAACGACGCGATTGGCGGTGATGCGGCGGATGGTCTTTACCTGTTTGGAAGGTATTCCGTAATTGGAAAACGGCAGGCCGGGCTTTTGCATCCACGGCGGAGTGGTGAGATTTTCTGCGGCTAATGCGGGAACGGTAAGCGTCGCGCCGGTCGCCGCCACCTGCTTAAAAAACAGGCGGCGATGTAATAGGCCGTTTCCGGCGACAGGTTCTATATCGGTTGCAGCGGGTAGGGATTTTTTATTTTCATTCATCAAATTTGCCGAATGAGATTGTTACATAACTATTTGATTATATTGAATATTTTAGCTTGCACCCGGTTTTACTTCCAAAGTGCTGTTGAATTTTTTATCCGTCGAATCTTCCACTTCGGCTTTCAATACGCCTTTTTCTTTGGGGACAAAGTAAAAACGGAAATTCGGATTTTCGCTAATGGAAAAATCCACGTCAGCTGTCATGATCGGTTTGTCGGCATACGTCACATTCACACGGCGCACGTAATGTGCGGGCACGAACAGGCGCGTAACTTGATCCATAGCGAGGCCGGAGCTGTTGGGATGGTTGACCATCAGTTGCACCAGATTTGGCTGATTAAATTTCACGTCATTTTCCAAACGCATTTTTATTTTGCCCAACTTGGTCATCGCTTCGGCCAAATCCTTGCCGGCTGGCGCAGAGCAGCCGCCGGAGGCTTTGACGTAGCGCGACACGCTATACAATTTGCCGTCGTTCATTTCGGCTACGGCGCGGACGTAGGAATATTCTTCGATGCGGATGCGCGTTTCCAAATCGGCGCGGCCGCTGTCGGGCGTGAAGGTAAATACTGCCGCGATGGGCGAGGGGTTTCTATCCACCAGCAAATAGACTTTTTTCACGAATTCATTCGGGTTTTGTTGCAACTGGGTCCTAATTGAAATCGGCACGGTAGAGGCGTCCTCGGCGCGCACCGGTGTATCGAGTTGGATGATCTTGTCCGCTTTTTCGCTGATGTGGCGATTCTCAAACAGGCTTTTGCGTACCTTATTCCAGACTTCGTTGTTGGCGTCCGATTCCGCGTCCGGCAAGGCAGCATAGGTCGTCGCGGCACCGAGTAAAAGTGCAGCGATCAAAGTCCAGCGACTAA
>JAYVGF010000258.1:0-25770 GCA_043772415.1 Betaproteobacteria bacterium | reverse complement strand
GTTACGATCATTCTTTTGCTTGCGCGTGGGCATCGGCGCGGCATTGGCGAGACATATATATACAGCTTGCTCAGCAAACCATTTTTTTTGCGTCGCGTTGCCGGTTACGCAAATGGAAATGCTAGTCGGTTTTTCCTCCAGCAATATGTGCAATGCTTTGCGCAAGCTTACGTGTTGCTCGAACACCGACGCGCCGTCATCCACCATCACCCACACCGCCAAACCGCCCTGACCGTTGTCACCCGCCACCGGCGCGGTCAATTCATCCGGCTTGATCGCCTTACGGGTGAGTAATTTTTTTAATGCATCAAGGCCGGGCAAACCAGCGGGTAAGGTTTTGCTTTTCGGCAACACCACTAAACCATGTTGGGCGGCGGCGTATTCTTTGGCTGATATATCAGCGGCTTGTTGATTGAGTTTGGTAGGCAAAATACTTACTCCAAATGATTAAGCGGACTGCGTGGTAAAATAGCGCCAACAATTCATATTATAACGCTATGCGCGCCTATCTCGATTTAATGCAACATGTGCTCGACCACGGCACCCAAAAATCCGACCGCACCGGCACCGGCACCATCAGCGTTTTCGGCCATCAAATGCGTTTCGATTTAGCCAAAGGCTTTCCTCTGCTCACCACCAAAAAATGCCACATGAAATCCATCGTGCATGAATTGCTATGGTTTTTGCAAGGCAGTAACAATATCGATTATCTCAAACAGCACAACGTCACCATCTGGGACGAATGGGCCGACGCGCAGGGCAACTTGGGGCCGGTGTACGGCGTGCAATGGCGCTCGTGGCCGACGCCGGATGGTCGTCACATTGACCAGATCACGCAAGTCATCGAGCAGATCAAAAAGAATCCCGATTCTCGCCGCTTGATCGTCTCCGCGTGGAACGTGGCCGACATCGACAAAATGGCACTGGCACCGTGCCACGCGCTGTTCCAGTTTTATGTCGCCGACGGCAAGTTATCCTGCCAACTTTATCAACGCAGCGCGGATATTTTTCTCGGCGTACCGTTCAACATCGCTTCGTATGCCTTGCTCACCATGATGGTGGCGCAAGTATGCGGCTTGAAACCGGGCGAATTCGTGCACACGCTTGGCGACGCACATTTATACAGCAACCACCTCGACCAGACGCGCGAGCAATTGTCGCGCGCGCCGCGCGCATTGCCGATCATGAAAATCAATCCAGCGGTGGAAGATATTTTCGCTTTCAAGTACGAAGATTTCACGCTGGAAAATTATGATCCGTATCCCGCCATCAAAGCGCCCATTGCCGTATGAGTGCGCGTAAATCGCTCATCGTCGCCATGTCGAACCAACGCGTCATCGGCGCGGACAACACGCTGCCGTGGCATTTGCCGGCGGACCTGAAACATTTCCGCGCGCTCACCATGGGCCACCCGATTATCATGGGCCGCAAGACTTATGAATCCATCGGTAAACCTTTGCCGGGGCGCGAAAATATTGTGGTGTCGGCGAATAAGGATTTTGCTGCGCCGGGCTGCAGCGTCGTGCCGTCGCTACATGCCGCGATAGGAATGTGCGGCAAAGCTGAGGAAATATTTTTCATCGGCGGCAATACGCTTTACCAACAAGCCTTGCCGATGACGGAGCGCATTTATCTGACGCAGGTCGATTGCGATGTGAAGGGCGATACTTTTTTTCCCGCGCTGGAGTTGAAACAGTGGCGCGAAGTCGCGGCGGAAGCGCGGCCTGCCGATGAAAAAAATGCTTATGCGTGTCGCTTTGTCACGCTGGATAGAATTAAGTAAGTATTTGATTAAATTGAATATTTATTTCTTTTTTCTGGTGGCGGTTTTTTTCGCTGCGGTCGTTTTCTTTACTTCCGTCGCAGCCTGTAGCGGATTCCATTGCCATAGCTCCGGATTCAAAAATGGATTGTCCATAGGCTTATCGCCCGAAGATTTATCCCCAGACGGCGTTAACATGGCACGCTGATATTCCAAGGTCTTGATGGATAGCTGCAGCATGGAAAGATTGCTGTTCAGCCACATTTCCACCGTACGTAATTCGGAAATTTTTTTCTCCAGTTCATCCGGATCGAGCACCGGCATAAACGGATTTTGCGCGGGCAAGCCCATCGGGTTCATCATTTTACGGAACAATTCCATGACATCTTCCTGGCCGACTTTTTTGTTCATCTTGTTTCCCCTCGTCAAAAATCTATAGATCAAAATTACGCCCAACTGAGGCGCACGTCAACTCAAAAAAAAAGCCGACGCAATGCGTCGGCTTTTTTATTGACGCCTGGATAAACTCAGTCGTGTTTGCGGATGAAGGCGCGGATTTCCGGATAAATATTCTCGCGGAATTTGCGCCCGCTGAATATGCCGTAATGGCCGCAGCCGATTGCGTCGTAATGTTTTTTGCGCGCGACGGGAATGCCTTTGCATAATTCCTGCGCCGCCTTGGTTTGGCCGCCACCTGAGATATCGTCCAACTCGCCCTCCACGGTGAGCAGCGCGGTTTTCTTGATCGCTTCAGGTTTGACCAATTCGCCTGAAACAATCATTTGGCCTTTGGCCAAATCAAAATCCTGGAACACCCTTTTCACCGTTTCCAGGTAATAGTCGGCGGGCATATCCAGCACGGCGTTGTACTCATCGTAAAACTTGCGGTGCGCTTCGGCGCTTTCGCCATCGCCTTGCAACAGATGGTCGAAAAAATCCCAATGCGATTGGATGTGCTTGTCCGGGTTCATGGCGACAAAGCCCATGTGCTGCAAAAATCCCGGATACACGCGGCGACCGGCGCCGGGGTAGCGCATCGGCACACTCGCCAGCACATGTTTTTGAAACCATTCGATCGGCTTGTCTTTGGCATAGCTGTTGACACTGGTCGGGCTGCGACGCGCGTCGATCGGGCCGCCCATCATGGTCATTGTGCGCGGAATAATTTTTTCGCCGTCCTGCGCCATGAGCGAAATCGCGGCCAATACCGGTACGGTCGGCTGACAGACTGACACAACGTGTACGCCGTCGCCCAGGAAGCGGATGAATTCTTTTACGTAAGCAACGTAATCGTCGAAATGAAAGGCGCCTTCGGTAATCGGCACCATGCGTGCATCGACCCAGTCGGTGATATACACATCATGGTCGGGCAAAAACGTGCGCACGGTATCGCGCAACAAAGTGGAATGATGGCCAGACAACGGCGCAACGATGAGCACTTTCGGCAGACTGGCTTTTGCCGCTTTTTGGAAATGCAGCAAATGGCAAAAGGGCTTGTCCAACGCAAGGGTTTGCGTGACAACGACGGCTTTGCCTTTAATAAGGGTTTCTTCGATGCCGAAATCCGGCTTTTCGTAACGCTGCACGATGCGCGCAAATAATTCGCAACTTGCAGCGACATTACGGCTCAGCGGTACGTAAGATAATACGCTGGAGGGATTGGTCAACAGTTTTGCGCTGAGCTGGCTCCACCAGAGTAATGGTGCCGTAGCGGCATGGGACATTTCATTAAAATGATATAACATTTTACTACCCCCGGTGTTTGGTAGAGTGCCTCTAATTATTAGAGGATTTATAAAGTCTCAGCCAACTATACGACAAATAGTATGCTGCAATGCAACAAGTGTCAAGGTAGGGCACACTGTTTAACGATACACGTTAACTAGCCCCTATGCTTTTTTGCGAGCGCGACCTTACCGACATCCTGTATAACTATTCGTTATTATTGATTTTTAATTAATGCTCAAAAACCATTTATGACGCTAACTATTATGCCCCCGGCCCCCAGCGGACCAAATACTTTTTTTCCCCCAATCGAACCCCATGAGCGCGGTATGTTGGTGCTGGATGTGCGCCACACGATGTATTGGGAAGTATCGGGCAATCCGCGCGGCGTGCCCGTAGTGTTTTTGCACGGCGGGCCGGGCGCTGGCGCCGGGCAGGCGCACCGGCAATTTTTCGATCCGGCGTTTTATCGCATTATTATTTTCGATCAGCGCGGCGCGGGGCGCTCGACGCCGCTGGGCGAACTCACCGACAACACCACACCTCATCTCATCGACGACATGGAGACGCTGCGTCGTTACCTCAAAGTGGATAAATGGCTGGTGTTCGGCGGCTCGTGGGGCAGCACGCTGGCGTTGGCGTATGCGCAGGTACATCCGGCTAATTGCCTCGGTTTGATTTTGCGCGGCATTTTCCTCTGCCGTTCATCGGAGATCGATTGGTTTTTATACGGCATAAAAAATATATTCCCCGAAGCGTGGCGCGAATTCGCGGGACATCTACCGGAAGCCGAGCGTAATAATATTCTCGACGCGTATTACACGCTACTGAAACATCCCGATGCGAAAATTCATCTGCCTGCCGCGCGCAAATGGAGCGTATATGAAGGTTCCTGTTCAACGCTGTTGCCGAATCCCGACCTGGTGCACCACTTCGCCAGCGATGTAGTGGCGCTCGGCCTCGCGCGCATCGAAGCGCACTATTTCAAACACGATATTTTCTTGCCGCAAAACTCTTTGCTCGATAACGCGCATAAACTACACGCGATTCCCGGCGTGATTGTGCAAGGCCGTTACGACGCCGTGTGCCCAACGGTTTCCGCTGACGACTTGCACCGCGCCTGGCCGCAAGCGGAATACATCATCGTTGATGATGCCGGACACTCAGCCTTCGAGCCGGGCATCCGCAGCGAGTTGATAGCCGCTGCTCAAGGTTTCAAGGCGCGCTTACTAAGCGCCGCCTAGATAAAATTACTTGGTTTAACCTATTTGCAATAATGAAGCTTTGGTTTACAGTACCTTCAGCGTACACAGGGGGTGTACGCGCCAGGCCACAGAAGGAAAATAAATGAGCCAGACACTTGATAACGAGATCCTGGAAGATAGACAGGACCATCTAGAACAACTGTATCCGATTGCCGAAACCGTTGCCTCGCGCATTACCCGCGTGCGCCAACTGGCTGCGCGTTTATTCAATTCGCAAGCAGTACTAGTCCCGATTCCCGGTCGCGCGCCGGCTTGGGCAGTGGCCGCCGGTGGTTTCGAGACCTGTGCCGCGGAAAATTGTTTTATCGCCCTCACGCTGGCGCGCAATGCCCCCTTTCTGGTCGCGGATGTTGCCGCCGACTTACGTTTTGCCAACAACCCCAATGTCGCCAATCCACCCAGCCTGGGCTTTTTTGCCGGTTGCCCGCTGCATGATAGCCACGGGCACCGCATCGGCGTATTCGCCATTTTCGGCCCGCATGCGCGCGAACTATCTGCCGAAGAAATGCTCACGTTGCGCGATCTGGTGCGTTGGGCCGAAGCCGAGTTACGCATCAGCAGCCTCGGTGAAGCGCAAATCGAACTGATCGAAGAGCTGAACCTGACCCAACGCGCCGCGCTATTGCATCCGGGCACGCGTACCTGGAACCGCAGCGCGATAGAAAATATTTTAGCCAAAGAAATTGACCGTTGCAAACGCGCGCGCGAACCGATGTCGCTGGCTATTTGCGAATTGGATTACATGGATTTTATCCGCCAAACTTACGGCGCCGCCAGCGCCGACGCAGTAATACAGCAAGCCGCCGTGCGCGTTTTAGGCGTCGTGCGTCCGTATGATTCTGTAGGCTACTTGGGCGAAGGAAGATTCCTGATTGTATTGCCGGGCTGCAAACCCGATGCGGCCTATACCGCCACGGAAAAACTGCGCAGCGTACTCGCCGCGAAACCTTGCGACACCATCCACGGCACCATGCGCACCAGCATGAGCGTCGGCGTGTCGTCGTGCGATTACGCGGAACGCGAACTGACCCCGGAAAGTTTATTGCAAGCAACGGAGGTAGCTCTGCAATCGGCCAAGGATCAGGGACGTAATCAAGTCATTACTAACTGATTTTACTTTTACATTAAAACAATAAGGCCGCAACGTTTGCGGCCTTATTTTTTGTCGCCTACATCAAGCGCATTTTTTAAGGTGAACTCTGGCCCGATTGACGCTTCCTCTCCCCCCCCCCTTGACGGGGGAAGACAAGACGCCGCGCAGCGGCTTCTTGCGGCGAATAATAATATTCGCGCAGCGAATGTTATGTTGAAGCCAATGGGATCGAGGTGTTAGTTGCGCCATCCGAAACTTGAATCACCGCAACGCGTGCGCACAGCGCACGTCCCTCACCTTCAAGGGGAGGGGCTAGGGTGGATGGGTGTAAGTTGTTTGCAACGAAGCTGTTACTACTGTGCTCTAAACAACTTTGCCGGGGGTAGCCCGGCGGCTAGTCACTTTTTTGCTTCGCCAAAAAAGTAACCAAAAAAGGCGAACCCGCCGCGCTGCTTTTTGTTTTTATGATTTTGTTGTCGCCGCTATTTCTGCTGCCGCCGCTTTTATAGAACCGGTTGCGTCGAGCACAAACTCGCTGGAACCTTCATTTGAAATCTGCATCACCGCGTAGCTCAAACATGTGCTCGCCGACGGCTCCCGATAGGCAGCAAAAATAGCGGCGGCGCAGAAGGGTGGAAGGCCCGCTCTTCGATTTAGCACCGAGAGTAAATGCATAAGAAAGCATTCGTCGGGTGCGCCGTGCGCACGCGTCAGGTAATTTGAACATCAGTTGGCGTCACTATCAACACCACAGCCAACTCTACACAGCATTCAACTTAACCTTTACCACCCAATCACTCGCTATACCCATCAAACGAAATATCATAACTATTTGATTTTATGGATATTTTTGCCGTTGCGCCAACGGGGATAGTCATCTTGTTTTCCACATGGCCGAAGGGCAAATTAGTCAGTGTCGGGCACGCGATTATTTCGCGCATGGTCAGCATCACATCATCGATGTTGTACGGCTGACTGGAAAATTGTGTCGAGATGCAACGATTGAATTGACCGAATACGACAGCTTTTTGTTTATCCAACACGCCCGCGTGCTTGAGTTGCAGCAGCATGCGCTCGACGTGATACGGCTCTTCGTTGATTTCTTCGACGAATAAAATGCCGTTCTCGATGGTCGGAAAATATTTTGTGCCGAGCAGATGCACCAGCACCGACAGATTGCCGCCCCATATTTTTCCTTCTATGCTTTGCGGCGCGAGGTTGTGGTTGCTGTTGATATTTTCAATGGCATATTGTTTCGCGCTGAATAGGCCCCAGAAATGTTTTTCGGTGAATGCAGAGTTCTCCGCTTTGAAAAAATCTACCGTCGGCATCGGCCCAGCGAAGCTGACGCCGCCATTAGCCAGGTTGGCTAAATGAAAAATATCAAAGTCGCTGTGACCGATAAAAATTTTGCGCGAGGCTTGGACTTCAGCAAAATCAATCTTAGGCAAAATGCGCGACAGGCCATAGCCGCCGCGCGAGGCCATCACCACCTCAATTTCGGGATGGCGCAACATGGCGTTGAATGCCGCCAAGCGTTCGTCGTCGGTACCGGCGAAATATTTCCATTGGTTGGCGACACGTTCATCGAGAAATACCTGATGGCCCATGCTCTGGAAATAGCGCGCGGACGCTTCGATTTTGCTCGCATCAGCTACCAACCCTGAGGGAGAAAAAATGCCGATGGTCGCTACAGGAGGAAATTTTTTAGGCAACATGTTTTTTCTATTTCTAAGCAAGCAAATGTGACGACAAGACTAAGCTAGGCTAAATTTTGCTACAATAAATTATATAATAAAATCAAATACTTATCTAACAAGCTGCATGAGTTCAATTTCCATTTGCATGGTCGCAGTGCAACGCGTCGCCGCGTTCGGAAAAGTGGCCGATTCGTTAACCATAAAACTCACCGAGTCGGATGCGTTGAACGGTGCGCCGCCTTGCGTCGGGGTGACGTATTGATCGCGGTTCACGCCATAGCGGGTGTCGGCTCGCGCTGACGTGCGCGCCGCATCCAGCGCATGCATGCTCAAGCTGATTTGCGCTTCCAGGTTCATGCGCCGATCGACATTGAATATTTTTCCCTGCGTCAATATTTGATATTGCTGTGACGCGATGGCAGCGGGAAACTCGTAAGTAGGCCCACCTGCGGGAGGCATCACTTTCACTTTGCCGCAATCAATATAGTTACGCGGATCGCCGGCATAGCGCAATTGCATCACGCCGGATTTGTAATCCACGCTGGTGACGGCAAAGCGCGATTGCGCCAAGGCTGCCGACACCGAACGCCATAAGTTGTCGCGGCTTTTGTTGACGATTTTGCTATTCGCACTGGTAAGCGTTTCCGGCGCGGCGACGGGAGGCGGTGGAATCGTCCGTGTCGCGGGCGGCGGCACCGGCGCGGGGTTGTAGCGCACCGGGGCTTGCGCGCAGGCGGTTAGCGCAATGATTGAGGTGTAAACGGCATAGCGTAAACGCATATTCATGTTTTTATTCCCGCATCAAAACTTGTTGTAAGGTCACCAGCATGCCCGCTGTGGCGCCCCAGATATAACGGCCATTGTAAGGCATGGCGTAAAAAAATCGTTCCTGCCCATCGCGCATCAAACTATGCCGCTGGTGATTGGTCGCGTCGAGAAAAAACCCCAACGGCACTTCAAATACTTCTGCCACTTCAAATGGATCCGGCGTAAAACTCACATCTGCCTCCACCCAACCCACCACAGGCGTGACGCGATAACCGGTGACGGTGTAATAATCCGGTAAGATTCCCAACACTTGGACATGTTCAGCGTCCAGGCCGATTTCTTCTGTTGATTCACGCAAGGCGGTATGAATAATATCCGCGTCGTCCTCTTCCGCGCGTCCGCCGGGAAAACTGATTTGCCCGGCGTGGTCGGATAAATGATCGGTGCGCTGCGTGAAAACAACGTGTATGCCCTCAGTGCGGTTTACCAACGCCACTAACACGGCTGCGGAAATAATCCCTACGCGCGCCGAGCCGTCTTTATTGGGAAAAGGTTTTTCATGGCCCACATCGCCGGCCGGTGCCACTACCGGGACGGGCGCGGCGAGCCGCTGCGCGATCCAGTCGCGCGAAATGCTTGGTGACAAAATCACAGCAGGGTGAATGGAACGGCTCATGGCGAATGATGAAACAGCCTTGCATAATCGCTTATTATAAGCCAAAGCGATTAGCGCCTTTTTGAACCAGTAATAATGGGAGGAAACTTATGCAGCTCTACGACTACTGGCGCTCATCCGCGTCTTATCGCGTGCGCATTGCGCTAAACCTGAAAAATTTGCCGTATGCATCGATCCCGATTCATTTGCTTCACGACCAACAGCGCGAACCTGCGTTCCGCGCCATCAATCCGCAAGGTTTTGTGCCGATGCTGGAGGACGGTCAACATTCCATCACGCAATCCTTGGCGATTTGCGAATATTTGGATGAGACGCATCCTGCGCCGCCGTTTTTGCCCGCTGCGCCCATTGAACGTGCGCGCGTACGCGCCATCGCGCTCGTTGTGGCTTGCGATATTCACCCGCTGAACAATAAACGCATTCTGGATTATTTGCGCGCACCGCTGGGCCACGACAAAGCCACGGTCGATACCTGGTACAAACATTGGGTAGATGAAGGATTGCAAACGCTGGAAAAAATGTTGGCGGGAAATAATCAGACCGGAAAATTCTGCCACGGCGACCAAGTGGGTTTAGCCGACATTTGTTTAATACCGCAAGTAGCCAATGCGCTCCGCCTCGCTTGCCCGTTGCAAAACTACCCCACTGTGCGGCGTATTTATGACGAGTGCTTGAAACTGCCCGCATTCGACAAGGCGCAGCCGGACAAGCAGCCCGACGCGCCCTGAATCAAAGCGCCGTCAATTCGGATTTGGCGATATCGCAACCGTTAATGCGCCATTGATGATCTTCCTGACGCTGCATTTCATACAGCGCGACTTCCACATCACCGTCTTGCGCCACCAATCTCACCGGCAGTACGGTTTCCCCATTCACCAACGTCAGTTCCAGAAATTCCACATGACGCGGCATGTACAGCGCGCCATAACCGCGTCGCACCATGAATAAAAAACGATCCGATGTACCGAACGCTTCTTGCACGCCGGGCGAAACGAAGGCAAATGCCATTTCCGCATCATTTTGATTTATTGCAGATAGTTGTTGTTGCACGACGGAGCGCATTTCAGCCAAGTCGTTGTCCGACCAGCTGGCAAGATCATTATTTTGCCCAAAGGCCTGAAGGGAAATCAGGCAACTGAAGATTGCGATCCACATCTGGATACGTTTCATGATACGCACTCCTTCGCTTGTTACAGGATGCCGTCTCAATCACTTTTATATTAGTTCAAAACTGATTACTTAGCGTGATTTACGCGGCTTTTATGAAGTATAAATATCACTTCAGCTATGCCCTCTCCTTAATTTCAGATTACGCTTCACTCCTGACAAGTTCAGTGCATTAACGCACAATTTTTTACTTTTTATTTTGCTTCCACTGTGTAGTTACGAATACAGGCTTTCACCCACCCTTACACCCAGCCTACCCGCATTGAAACCATCCCCGTGTCTGCCTACACTGAAAGCATACTCAGTGACGATGTGCATAGCAGGCACTTGATGCCGTTTAAACCATGTAGTTTGAATACAACCTTACGGAGTGGTTCCATGAATTTGAAAATAGTTGCCGTGGGTATGCTTTTGGTGGGCATGACTATCACCGGCTTGCTCACGTCCGGCAGTGCAGAAGCACAAAAAAACGAACACAAAGCGAACATGCAGAATTTCACGGCTGAGGAACAAAAAGCGGCCATCCAAGGCGGCAGAGCATCGGCGCAGACTATGATAGTAGCCGAAGCGCCAACCCAGCCAGCTCCCTCATTGGCTGCCGCGCCCACAGCCGGCACAAACAATGATACCGGCACCTGGAGCGTACCCACCGCCCTCTGGTTAGCTGCATCCGGTTTAGCAGGCATGGGCTTGTTGCAACGCCGAAAAAAATAATTGCCCCAGTTTTTTTGCAGTAGAAGTAGTAGTGGCAGCAGTTGTTGGGTAATTGAATCTCCTGGTTTAATTAGATTGAGTGGCTGACTGAGCACTTCAAGCTCCTTCCATCTTTTTGTTTGAAGGAGTTTTTTTCGCCAGTCATTTACAAAAAATATAACATTTTCATACGGTTAAGTAATCAGCTTTTTTCTTCTGCGGTGGCAAATTGCATCGCTGCCAAACGCGCATACAAACCATTTTCTGCTACCAAAGAAGCGTGGGTGCCTACGCTTATTATTTTTCCCTGCTCCATCACCGCTATTCGATCGGCGTTTTGTACTGTGGCTAAACGATGCGCGATGATTAAAGTAGTGCGATCGCGCATCAAACCTTGCAACGCCAATTGCACCATTTTTTCGCTCTCCGCATCGAGGGCGCTGGTGGCTTCGTCGAGCAACAAAATCGGCCGCCGCGACAACAACGCGCGCGCAATCGACAGCCGCTGGCGTTGCCCACCGGACAAACGCACGCCGCGCTCGCCTAAAAATGTGCCCATGCCCTGCGGCATACGCCGGATAAATTCCGTCGCATAGGCCGCTTCACAGGCTGCCAATACTTCCGCATCGCTGGCGTCCGGCCTGCCAAAACGCACATTGTCCCAAACGCTGGCGGCGAATATCACCGCATCTTGCGCCACCAGCGCGATGCGCGAGCGCACCTCCAGCGGATCGGCGTATTTTACTTCGACGCCATCAATGAATAATCCGCCGCTATCGGCATCGTAAAAACGCAGCAGCAATTGGAATACCGTGGTCTTGCCGGCACCGGACGGACCCACGAGGGCCAGTTTTTCGCCCGGCGACACACGCAAGGAAAAATTATTCAGCGCCAATGCGTCAGGACGCGACGGATAATGAAACATCACCTTGTCAAAGCGCATTTCGCCGCTCGCCGGCAGCGGCAAGGCAATGGGATTAGCTGGCGCCTTAATGAGCGGCTCGGTGTGCAAAATTTCCATCAGGCGCTCCGATGCGCCGGCTGCACGTTGCAAATCACCGTACACTTCCGTCACCGCATTGACGGCGTTCGCCACCAGAACCGCATAAAAAATAAACGCCGACAATTCGCCCGCGCTGATTTTGCCGGCCAACATGTCATGGCCGCCGATCCATAAAATAATGCCTATCGCGCCAAACACCAGCACGATCACTAGCGCGATCAAAGTTGCCTGCGAACGTGCGCGGCGCACGGCGGTGGCGAATACGGCATCAACATAACTGCTGAATTTTTCATTGGCGAGTTTTTCGTGCGTATAAGCTTGCACTGTGCGAATTTCATGCAAAGTTTCATCGATATACGAACTCACATCGGCCACACGATCCTGTATCGCGCGCGACATTTTGCGCACCTTGCTGCCGAACAGCATGATCGGCAATAGCACGACCGGTACGCCGGCCAAAACCAACAGGGTCAGCTTGGGGCTGGTAATGAGCATCATGCTCAAGCCGCCGATAAACAACACCAGATTGCGCAGGGCATAGGAAAACGCGCCGCCGATCACGCTGTCCATTAACGTCGTGTCGTTAGTAAGGCGCGAAATTACTTCGCCGGTGCGAGTAATTTCAAAAAAGCCCGGCGATAATTTCATAATGTGCGCATACACCGCTTGACGTAAATCGGCAATAAAGCGCTCGCTTACCCACGATATTAGGTAATAGCGCGTGAAAGTAGCGATACCGAGCACGCTGATCAAGAGCAGCATGGACAATAATGCGGTGTCCAGCTTCGACGCATCGGCGGCGGTAAAGCCGCGATCGATCACTTGTTTCAGACCCTGCCCCATCAGCAGCATCGCCCCCGCCGCGACCGCCAGCGCCACCATAGCGATCGCCATGCGCGCACGATAGGGACGCACAAAACGCCACAGCGCGCGCAATTTCACCAGGTTACGCACATTGCGCGGAGCAGCAGCGGTGGGTGGTGCAGATTCAGCTTGCGAGTTATACAATGGAGTGGCCATGCGCTTATCTGTCGATGATGGATGGCGAAGGGTGGCGTACTTTTGGCGGCAGGTCAACGTAGCAGTGAATAATCAAGCAGTCGGGGACCGCATGAACTTTCTTACTCGTTGTTCGTTTCTTTTCGGCCTCAGTCTGCCATTGATTCCGCTGCTCGCTTTTTACAGCGGGCATTTTCATACTGTCGCGTTGATACCCTTATTTCTATTTCCGATTGTCGATTATCTAATCGGCCCGCGCTACTCGCGCCCCACGTCGGCGCAATCTGCACAACTCGAACAATCGATTTATTTTCCATTCATCCCCATGCTTTTCGTGTCGCTACAACTCGGCGCGCAAATTTGGGGCGCGTACATGGTCTGCCAACCTGACATTCCGCTGGATGTGCGCGTAGGCATTATGTTGAGCATAGGCTACACCAGCGGCGCAGTCGGCATTACCGCCGCGCATGAATTGGGCCACAAGAAATCCGCTTTCGAGCGCACGCTGGCAAAAATTTTATTAACCAGTGTGAGTTACGGGCACTTTTATATCGAACACAATCGCGGCCATCACGTGCGCGTCGGCACGCCCGAAGATGCGGCCACTGCCCGACGCGGTGAAAATGTTTATGCATTCCTGATCCGCGCCATCAGCGGCACTTATACCCACGCGTGGACTTTGGAATTCGCGCGGCTGAAACAATTCGGCTACACGCGTTTTGGCTGGCACAACCAGATGCTATGGTTCACTTGCTTGCCGATTGTTATTGCCTTCATACTCGGCGCAAGTTTTGGTTGGCCCGCAGCGGTGTACTTTTTCGGCCAATCCGTGGTTGCTTTTACATTACTAGAACTTGTTGATTATATTGAACATTATGGCCTAACTCGAAAGGCTGATGCAAACGGGAAACTCGAAGCTTTCAGCGTGGCGCACGCCTGGGATTCGAGCGCATGGCTGACCAACGGCGTGTTGTTCAATTTGCAGCGTCATGCGGATCATCACCTATCTCCCTCGAAACGCTATCAGTGTCTAGCGTCTTCTATGCAGAGCCCGCAACTGCCGGCGTGTTATGCGTCGATGGTATTCCTGGCGTTGATTCCGCCGCTGTGGCGTGCAGTGATGCATCCGCGCTTGGAGGCTTATTTTGGTGGCGACAACTTCAACCGCGGAACCGAAATGAAAACGCAATGAAAAAATTTTATTACGTACTCATCATGCTGGCCTGCGTGTTGGTATTAGCGGTCCAGGGAGGCTATTTTTATATTAGCCGCTCATTGCCCATAGTCGATGGCAAGATAAATTTGCCTGGTATGCAATCGGGTGGGCAAATCATTCGCGACCGCTTTGGCGTGCCGCATATTTTCGCTGACACGGTGGCTGATGCGCATTTCGCATTAGGCTATGCGCATGCACAAGATCGTTTGTGGCAAATGGAAATGAACCGGCGCATCGCCGCCGGTCGCCTGGCGGAAATTTTGGGTGAATCGGCGCTGGATACGGATAAATTCCTGCGTACCCTGGGCATACGTCGCGCTGCCGAAGCGACGCAAAAAAATCTCGACCAGGAAACCACGGATGCACTCAAAGCTTATGCTGCCGGCGTCAATGCTTTTATCAATACCAATCAACGCACTTTGCCGCCCGAATTTTTGTTACTCGGCGTTAAGCCTGAACCGTGGGCGCCGAGCGACTCCATCGCCTGGATAAAAATGATGGCGTGGGATCTCGGCGGCAACTGGCGCAACGAACTTTTGCGCATGCAGTTAGCGCAAAAATTATCGCCGCAACAAATCGCGGAATTTATTCCTCCTTATCCCGGCGATGCGCCGATGCTGATACCCGACTTATCCAGGCTGTATGCCGATTTGCAAAACGAGGCGACACGGCTCGCTGCCATCGCGCCGGCCAATTTACCCGAAGGCGCCGGCTCGAATAACTGGGTGGTGAATGGCAAAAAAACAGTGAATGGCAAACCTTTGCTCGCCAACGATCCGCATTTATCTTTATCCACGCCAGCTATCTGGTATTTCGCTCACCTTTCCGCCCCGGGATTGAACGTCATCGGCGCCACACTGCCCGGCGTACCCAATGTCGTTCTCGGCCACAACGACCGCATCGCCTGGGGTTTTACCAACACTAATCCTGATGTGCAGGATTTGTTCGTGGAAAAAATAGATGCGTCGAATCCGGCGCAATATATTTCTCCCGCCGGCCCGCTCTCATTCAAGACGCTTAACGAAATCATTAAAGTAAAAAATAAACCGGATGTAAATTTGCTTGTGCGGATTTCGCGCCACGGTCCGATAGTGTCAGACGCTTCCGTGCCCATAGGCGCAGCGACACCTAAAGGCTATGCGATTGCTTTTCAATGGACTGCGCTGCGCGACGACGACCTGTCGATGCAGGCCGGCTTGAAAATGAACCGCGCCAGTAACTGGACGGAATTTCTGCAAGCCGCGCGCGATTTCCATTCACCGCAACAAAATATGGTATATGCCGATATCGACGGCAATATCGGTTTTGTCGCGCCCGGCCGCATACCGGTGCGCAAGACGGGCAATACCATCAAAGGCTATGCGCCGTCGCCGGGATGGGACGCATTGTATGATTGGGAAAGTTTTATTCCGTTTGAACAACTGCCGCAAGAATATAACCCGGCATCAGGACAAGTCGTCACGGCCAACCACAAAATCACCGCGCCCGGCTACAAACACCACCTCACCAACGAATGGTTCCCGCCTTACCGCGCTGATCGCATCAACGCCATGCTGAAAGAAAAAGTGCCCTATTCCACCAGCACCTTTATCGCTATGCAGTCTGATGTGAAATCGCTAATGGTTGTCGATTTCAAACCGCTGTTCGACACTATAGTGCCGGGCGACAGTGACCGCGAAGCGCATGATGCAGTTAAAAAATGGGATGGTGAAATGCGTGCCAATGAAGTAGCACCGCTGATTTTTTCCGCCTGGTACCGCGAGCTGACGCGACTGGTTTATGCCGACGAACTGGGCGAGGGTTTGTTCAAAAATGCCTGGGACCAGCGCGCTGTTTTTTTGCTGCATATTTTGAAAAACGATGGCGAGCAATCACGCTGGTGCGATAACATCGTGACGCCCGCAAAAGAAGATTGCAAACAAATCATGGCGCAAGCGCTAAGTTTGGCAATGGATGATTTGAATAAACGTTACGGCCCTAATATGGAATATTGGCGTTGGGGTGACGCGCACAGTGCTGTATCGGAACATCGACCGTTTAGCAAACAGACCACACTGGCGAAAATTTTTGATGTCAGCGTACCTTCATCGGGTGATAGTTATAGCGTGAATGTCGGGCGCCACAATATTAACAACGAAGCGCAACCTTTTGCCAACCGGCATGCGGCGAGTTTGCGTGCGATTTATGATTTATCCGACCTCAACCAATCGGTATATATCCACTCCACCGGCCAATCAGGCAATAGACTCTCGCCCCATTACGCCGACTTCGCAAAAAAATGGGCGGCGATGGATTACATTACGATGACCACCAATCGCGGCCAGATTGAAAATGGCGCGATAGGCCGACTCACCCTGATGCCTGCGAAATAAGCATAATTACAATAATTACATAACTAATTGATAAATAAGAATATTTTAATAGGCTTGGCAGGCGCGTTGATAGCCGTTTTGTCATGGGGCGGCATGTTTCCCATTGCCAAAGTCATACTCAGTCACATCGATGCGTTTTATATGACGCTGATCCGTTACGTCATTACCGCCAGCGTGTTCATCATTTTGTTGTTCATGCTGGAAGGAAAGTCCTCGCTGAAATTTGACGGAAAATTTCAACCCGCTTTTATTTACGGATCGTTCGGTTTCGCCGGTTTTAGTTTGCTCGCGTTTGAAGGTCTCAGCCGCTCGACTCCCGCCCACGCTTCCACTGTCGCCGCGCTACAGCCGCTGATGATGGTGGTTTTCAATTGGGCGATTAAAAAAATGCGTCCGGCCAATTTTACTTTAATTTGTGTCGCTATCGCACTGTTCGGCGCATTACTGCTCATCACGCGCGGCGATCCGCTGCACGCTTTCGGCGGCGGCAGTTTGTTCGGTGATGTGCTGGTGTTTTTCGGTGCCTTGAGTTGGGTGGTTTACACTTTGGGCGCGGCCAAGTTTCCCGGCTGGTCGCCGATGCGTTACACCGCGCTGACGTGCGCCCCCGCGATGCTGACGGTAAGTTTGATCACGCTCATATTAACCGGCGTCGGGTATATTCATATGCCGGACCTGACTGCTATTCAAAGTGTGAAATGGCAATTGCTTTATATGATTGTTTTTGCCTCCATCCTCGCTGTCATTGGTTGGAATGTAGCGGTGCAGAGCCTTGGGCCGCTGAACGTCATGCTGTTCGGCAACCTGATTCCTGTCATGGTTTTCGCCATCGGGCTGCAACAAGGGCAAAAATTCCAACTGGTTGAATTCGCTGGCGTTGCGCTCGTCCTGGCGGCGCTGGTAGCGAACAATCTTTACGTTCGTCGCCGGGCGGCAAACGTCAACGCCGGCGGCGGATAAACGTTTTAGGAAGCGTCTGCCCTCTTTTCATTTAGGCCTAGCCATGAAATATCGCTCAATATTATTTTTCTCCCTGCTGCTCAGCTTGTTCAGCCCGGCGATCGCCTCGGCCGATTACGTTGACCCCCCTTCGCGCGCAGGCCGCGTCAGCTTGATCGAAGGCTCGGTCATGTTTTACGAAGAGCAAGCCGGTTGGCGCGATGCAGTGATCAATTACCCCGTCACTTCGCAAAATTCTCTCGCCACGCGCGGGCGCAGCCGCACTGAAATACGCATCGGCTCCACCGCATTACGCATCGCCGACGACAGCCAGCTTGATTTGCTCGGTGTCACCGACAACATGATCGACGCGCGCCTCACGCAAGGTTCATTGAATCTTCGCGTACGCAAGCTTGAGCCGGGCGATACCGTGCGTGTGTCCACCGCGCAATCACAAACGACTATCCGTGCGCCGGGTCGTTATCGCATCGACGCCGACAATCAAGCCACGCGCGTAACTGTGTTGCAAGGTTCGGCAGGCGTTGCTGCTGCAGGCGCAGCGGAATCGTTACTCTACGCCGGAACCAGCACAGTAGCTGGCGGCAATTACAATCGTCCGCTCGAAACGGCGCAAAGCGATGCCTTCGACGATTGGGCGCGCGAACGCGATTATCGTTTCGAGCGTTCACTCAGCGCGCAATACGTATCGCCGGAAATGACCGGTTATGAAGAGCTTGATCAACACGGCACATGGCGTAGCGACGCCAGCTACGGCAACGTCTGGGTACCGACCTATGTCGCTTCCGGTTGGGCGCCGTATCAAGACGGCCGTTGGGCCAACGTACAACCTTGGGGCTGGACGTGGGTTGATAACGCGCCGTGGGGCTTCGCGCCTTTCCACTATGGCCGTTGGGTGCAAGTGAATGGCTACTGGGCGTGGGCGCCGGGCCGCTTTCATGCGCGTCCTGTCTATGCACCTGCGCTGGTCGCTTTCGTCGGCGACAACGGATGGCAAACGACTTTCTCTTCCGGTAACGCCTATGCGGTTGGCTGGTTCCCGCTGGGTTGGGGCGAGCCCTACCAACCGTACTACCATTGCAGCAACCACTATGGCCGCAACCTGAATACACCGTATGTGAACAACTACGTTCACAATGGCCGCCGCGATCATCCCTACATCCATCGCGGCTTCACCACCATCGTGCCGCGTGACAAATTCACCAGCCCTATCGTCGCGGTGAATCAAGCGTTGAAATCGGTCATCACCCCGCCGGTCGCGCGTGTTCACCCTATCGCGCCGCCCACTTCTATTCGCGCCGTGATGCCGCCAGCGCCAGGAATGAATCAGGGACAAAATAATGTAGTAGGCCGCGTGGTCGGCCAACAACCGCCGACGGCACAACCTGCCCCTGATGCGCGCGCACATCAACCGCACCCGCGCACCGATAACCCGTGGCATCGCCAGCCCACTCCTGCCAACCCGCAACCCGTGGCACAAAATCCGGTTGCGCCTCTACCAGCAGGAAGACCGGTGATGCAGCAACCGATTCCCGTCGCGCAACCTGGCGTTGTGCCACAACCTGACGTGCAAGGGCCACCGCACCAAGACAACCGTCGCCATCGCCCAGGATGGACGAATCAAACACCACCGCGAAACCCCGTGGCTCGCATAGTAGACCCTATCGCGCGTCCGCCGGTGCCCGTCGTGCAAACAATACCGCAGCCCGCGCCACAACAGATCATCCGTCAGGCGCCCGTTCAGCCAGCGCCGCAAGCTGCTCCCATGCCTAATGTGAAAAGCAATAACGATAATCATCGTCGTCATCGTGAAGCAGGCGATAACGACGGCGGAGAACGCAGAATGCAGATGCGTTAAACCTAAGTCGTTGAACAAATAAAAACGCCGCTTTTCAAGCGGCGTTTTTTATTATTTCTATCGCAAGAGACAGTAGAATTATTCAATAAATTCATAATGTTATGCGCTTCGTAGAAATGCGCGACATCACGGCCCCATATGATAGAAAAATTCCTCCCGAATAATTTTCCCATTCTTCGTCGTATATAAAGCTATCTCATCCATCTTCATTCTTTGCCCCGAAGGTTTGTTAGTTACATCGTATTGGAAACCGACTATAAACTTATCACCGTTCGGCCACGGGCCCGTAACGTTTGCAGAATGGATTTCATGATTCGACATCCACCAATCGCCTTTTGCCTTGATCGCGGCCAAGCCTTTCGACACCGGATCCATACCCGGCGGCCCACCCGCCTCGACACTCACTGCGTCGTCAGCATAAAGCGTATTCAACGATTCAATATTTTTCCCTTGCTTGCAAAGACCAACTAATTTATTGGCAATATCCATTGTGTTCATGAGAGTCTCCTTTCAAGGAATAAATACAACAAAAACATCGGATGAATAATTTTACTCGCGTTCAATGACAAGGGAAATGTATGTGCATTTGTGCGGCGGATTAGCTCAACGTCATGCATCGGACAGAAACACTGGACAGCTTGCGGACCAATAGAGTCCCTCCCCCTTGTCCTCGAGTGATTTGGTCGAGGGTTCAAGGGGAGGGTTAGGGTGGGGATGGGTGTAGCAGCGATGGAATTCCAACATTACGCGTGCACGCAGCGCACCCTACAAACCCTGCCTCGGCGCAAACATAATTACTGCCATCCCCATCAAAGCCAACAACGAACCCACCACATCCCAACCCGTCGGGCGAATACCCTCCACCGCCCACAACCAACCCAACGCAACGACAACATACATCCCGCCATAAGCCGCATACACCCGCCCCGCCGCAAAAGGATGCAAGGTCAGCAGCCAGACAAACGCAGCGAGGCTCAGCGCAGCAGGCAACAACAGCCAAGCGCTATAGCCACGCACCAGCCAAAGCTAAGGCAAGTAACAACCGAGGATTTCTGCGATTGCGGTCAATACGAATAGGAGTTTTGTTTTTATTTCGAACATACTTGGGTTCCGCCAGTTAGATTGGCGTTCATTTTATACTTGCACAATGCTGTTCGCCTATAATCCGTGGACTTCAAACATACAGACCGAACATCATGCTTGCCTGGAAATCGGAACCGCTGCTCAACCCTGCACTATTTCTGCCCTTACATTATTTGCTTGGGCAATTATCCCAATTGCAGGTGCAGGAGAAGCAGGAGCCCTCTTCAAGCTCTGTATGCAACCTGCTGCTTACTCAGCTTTCACCGTCCGTTGTCACCGCATCAGGCAAACCCATCCGCTTCATCCCGCCCATCGTCGAAGATAACGAATCAACCCATCGCTACGAACCACGCATTTATTTGCATGGCGAAGTACAGACGCGCGAGAACTCATGGCATGACTTGTTTAATGCTTTGGTATGGATGCGCTTTCCGAAAGCGAAGGCCGCTATCAATGCGCGGCATATTGAGCAGCAAAATTTACACGGCCTGCAAGCAACGCGTTCGGCGGTTCAGGATGCGCTGACGTTGTTTGATGAGAGCGGTGTGATTGTGGCGTGTAGTAATCCATCGTTAGCGCAGTTACTTTTGCAACACGAATGGAAAACTTTATTCTGGCAACGCCGCGCCGATGTGTTCAAGCATATGCGCTTTTATATTTTCGGCCATGCGCTGTATGAAAAAGCTCTGCAACCTTATGCGGCGATGACGGGCAAAATTAGCGTGTTTTTAGTTAATGAAAATTTTCATAATAATCAATTAGATACACAATTAACCGAATTGGATGATTTGTTGGCCGCGCGCTTGATGCACGAGATTAAAAACGCAAAAGATTTTTCACCTTTGCCGATTATGGGTGTGCCGGGTTGGTGTGATGCGAATGAGGAGGAAAATTTTTATGACAACAAGGATATTTTTCGGCCTGCGCGGAAAGTTTTGTAACGCATTGGTTGTTGGTGTTTGATTCACGCCCCATCCCAACCCTCCCCCGCAAAGTGGCGAGGACTTTGTCATCCTGAGCGATAGCGAAGGAGCTGCTTTTCGCTGTTGATTTGACGCGCGTAAAAGCAGATTCTTCACTTCGTTCAGAATGACAGCACGTAGCGTGCGCACTGCGCACGCCCGCCAATCGCAAATTCGAAGAAAGAATCGCTCACCCTTCTGCGCCGACGCTATTTTTGCTGCCTAGCGGGGGCAGTCGGCGAGCACATGTTTGAGCTACGCGGAGTTGCAGGTTCCAATTGAAGGTTCCAGCGAGTTTATGCTCGACGCAACCGGTTCTATAAAAGCGGGCGGCAGCAGAAATAGCGCGACACCTAAAACCTAAAAACAAAAAGCAGCGCGACGGGCTCGCCTTTTTTGGTCACTTTTTTGGCCAAGCAAAAAAGTGACTAGCCGCCGGGCTACCCCCGGCAAAGCTAGTTTGAGCTCATCTGTAACAGCCTCGTTGCAAACAACTTACACCCATCCCCACCCTAACCCTCCCCTTGAAGGGGAGGGGACGTGGTGTGCCTTAGGCTGGTGCTGATAAGACCAGCGCATTTGAATTATGGCCATGTTTACCATTTGCGATGCCGCAAGCTTTTCACACCATCCCAACCTTCCCCCGTCTAGGGGAAAGCGCTTGTCATCCTGAGCGGTAGCGAAGGATCTGCTTTTCGGTTTTGATTGGAAGCGCGGAACAACAGATTCTTCGCTATCGCTCAGAATGACAACCCGTAGCTGCGCAAAATGTTCGTTCGGGCATAACGCGATGTTGCACGCATGAATGCGGGTCGTGCGCAGTGCGCACGCTACACTTTATTTCTTTTTATCCGGCGCGGGGGTTGCGGCGGTAGGCGCTACTACTTGAAAAAATATTTCGTCCGGCTTGACCATGCCTAGCTCGGAACGCGCGCGTTCTTCGATGGCTTCGTAGCCTTGTTTGAGGTCGCGCACTTCGGCGTCTAATCCGTTGTTGCGGGCTTGCAGTTTTTTATTCACGGCTTTTTGTTCGGTCAACTCGGCATCGACTTTCCATACGCGCAACCAACTGCCTTTGCCGAGCCAGAGCGGGTATTGCAGCAGGAGGATCAGCGCCACCAAGGTGAATGTCAGATAGCGCATGATGGAATAATGAAAAATATAAACGCCATCAACGCAATTGATAGTAAGCGTCGCGGCCAGGGTAGGTGCCGACGTCGCCCAATTCCTCTTCTATGCGCAATAACTGGTTGTATTTCGCCATACGATCCGAGCGCGACAACGAGCCGGTTTTGATTTGTAGTGCGTTGGAACCGACAGCGATGTCTGCGATGGCGCTGTCTTCGGTTTCGCCGGAGCGATGTGAAATCACCGAGGTGTACCCGGCGCGTTTGGCCATTTCGATGGCGGCGAAGGTTTCTGTCAGCGTGCCGATCTGGTTAATTTTGATCAGGATGGAATTGGCGATGCCTTGCTTGATGCCTTCACGCAAAATTTTGGTATTGGTGACGAACACGTCGTCGCCGACGATTTGCACATTCTTGCCGAGCTTTTGCGTGAGGATTTTCCAGCCGTCCCAATCCTGCTCGCCCATGCCGTCTTCGATGGAGATGATCGGATATTTGTCCACCCACGTTGCGAGGTAGTCGGTAAATTCTTTGCTGGTGAGCGAGAGTTTGTCGGCGCGTAATTCGTATTTTCCATTCTTGAAAAATTCCGAACCGGCACAATCCAGACCAATCGCAACATCGGTACCCGGCATGTAACCGGCTTGTTCGATCGCTTGCATGACCAGTTTTAACGCTGCCTCATTATTCGGCAGGTTGGGCGCAAAGCCGCCTTCATCGCCGACGCTGGTGGACATGCCTTGTTTGTCGATAATTTTTTTCAGCGTGTGGAACACTTCTGCGCCGCAGCGCAAAGCTTCGCGGAAACTTTTCGCGCCGACGGGAATGATCATAAATTCCTGCATGTCGAGGCCGTTGTTGGCGTGCGCGCCGCCGTTGATGACGTTCATCATCGGCACCGGCAATTGCATCCCAGCGGAGCCGCCGAGATAACGATACAGAGGCAAATGGCTTTCTTCCGCTGCGGCTTTAGCAACAGCGAGCGACACGGCGAGTATCGCATTAGCGCCTAGTCGCGCTTTGTTGTCGGTGCCGTCGAGTTCGATCATGATGCCGTCGAGATGCGCTTGCTCGCTCGCGTCGAGACCGATCAGCGCTTCGCAAATTTCCGTGTTCACATGCTCGACCGCTTTCAACACACCTTTGCCGAAATAGCGTTGCTTGTCGCCATCGCGCAACTCTATCGCTTCGCGCGAGCCGGTCGATGCGCCGGACGGCACCGCCGCGCGGCCCATAACGCCGGACTCTAATAATACGTCGGCTTCAACTGTAGGGTTACCGCGTGAATCCAGAATTTCGCGGGCGATGATATCGACAATGGCGCTCATGTTTATTATTCCTTAACTATTTGATTATATTGAATATTTTTGCAACCCGTTAATCGGCAAAATCGCAGATATTCCAGTCACTTATCGCGCGCCACATCTCGATCACTTTCACATGTTCCGGATGCGCTGCATATACGACGAGATCAGCTTGATTATCAAACGTCGAGTACAAACCGAAATCATAAGCGACGCTACGCTGAGTAAAATTTTCTCCGCTGGTCCACTGGCGTATCTGCGGCACTTGTTGCGGCAAAATTTTCATCGCGGCGATAGCTTGTTTGACCGCCTCACTATTTTTATCCACGCTCGCTTTGAGTTTGAACAAGACAATATGATGAATCATAGTTTTTGTTCAGCAAAGCCTTGTCGTTTCACTATCGCGTCGAGTTCTTTCAACGTCGCGAGTAAATTTTTCATCATGCCGAGCGGCCATGCGTTAGGTCCATCCGACATCGCTTTGGCCGGATCGGGATGCGTTTCCATAAATATTCCGGCGATGCCGACGGCGACGGCTGCGCGCGCCAGCACCGGCACATGTTCGCGCTGGCCGCCGCTGCGGTCGCCTTGGCCGCCGGGCAATTGCACCGAGTGCGTGGCGTCGAACACTACCGGGCAGTTGGTCTCGCGCATGATGGCGAGCGAGCGCATGTCCGACACTAAATTGTTGTAACCGAAACTTACGCCGCGTTCGCACACCATGATGTTGGCGCTGCCGCTGGCTTCGCGCGCTTTATCGACGACGTTTTTCATATCGTGCGGCGCAAGGAACTGGCCTTTTTTAATATTCACCGGCTTTCCCGATTTGGCGACGGCGTGAATAAAATCGGTTTGGCGACAAAGAAACGCGGGCGTTTGCAATACATCGACTACGCTCGCCACTTGTTCGATTTCATCTATCGAATGAATATCGGTTAACACCGGCACGCCGATTTGTTTTTTCACATCACTGAGTATGTTCAAGCCCTCGTCGATACCCAAGCCGCGAAACGATTTGCCCGAGCTGCGGTTGGCTTTATCGTAAGACGATTTGTAAATGAACGGGATGCCCAGCGATGCGCAGATTTCCTTGAGTTGTCCGGCGGTGTCGAGCGCCATCTGGCGCGACTCAATAACGCACGGGCCGGCAATCAGGAATAAAGGTTTATCAAGGCCTGCTTCAAAATGACAAAGTTTCATAGGTTTTTAACGATGCGCGCTGAATTTAGTTGGGGCGGTCAGCGTCGTCGCGCGGCCACGCGCATGCTCGGCCGCAGCTTCGATATACGAAATAAATAACGGATGCCCTTCACGCGGCGTAGAAGAAAATTCCGGATGGAACTGGCAGCCGAAAAACCACGGGTGATCTTTCAGCTCGACCATTTCGCATAATTTTTCCGCTGTGGTCAGGGCGCTGACTTTGAGCCCGGCTTTTTCCAGTCGCGGCAAATAATGATTGTTCACTTCGTAACGATGACGATGGCGCTCGCTGACTTCGGTTTTGGCGTAAATCCGATAGGCGAGCGTATTCGGCTGAACGGCACAAGGTTGCGCGCCGAGGCGCATGGTGCCGCCCATATTGGAGTTCACATCGCGTTGCTCAACTTTGCCATCACGATTTTGCCATTCGGTAATCAGCGCGACTACCGGATGCGGCGTATCGGCATCGAATTCGGTGCTATTGGCGTTTTCCAAACCGGCGACATGGCGCGCGTATTCGATCACGGCGAGTTGCATGCCGAGACAAATGCCCAGATAAGGAATTTTGCATTCGCGGGCAAATTTGATCGCGGCGATTTTGCCTTCGACGCCGCGCTTGCCGAAACCGCCGGGCACCAGTATCGCGTCCATGCCGGCCAAAGTCCCTGCGCCGTCACGCTCTATCGTTTCAGAATCGAGGTAATGAATAGTGACCTTGGTGCTGGTGTGCATGCCGGCATGGGTGAGCGCCTCGGTGAGCGATTTGTAGGATTCGGTGAGATCGACATATTTACCCACCATGGCGATGTTGACTTCATGCGCAGGATGTTCCAGCGCGAA
>JAYVGF010000257.1:0-4228 GCA_043772415.1 Betaproteobacteria bacterium | reverse complement strand
CCATTTTGCAGCAGCCACTGTTAATAATTGTTAAACATGCTCATCTATCTTCACGGCTTCAACAGCTCGCCCGCATCGCACAAAGCCAATCTGCTGCGCGACTATATGGTTGCGCGCGGCGAAGCGGATCAATTCGCTTGCCCGGCATTGTCGCATTGGCCGAAAGAGGCGATAGCGCAAGTTGAGAAATGGATCGCGCAACATCAGAAACAAAACATCACGCTCATCGGCAGTTCGCTTGGCGGTTATTACGCCATTTACCTGGCGGAAAAATATAAACTCAAAGCGGTGTTGGTCAACCCGGCGGTCAAACCTGCGGTTTCTTTGGAATCGTACCTCGGCGTTCAGACTAATATTTATACCAAAGAAAAATATAGGTTCACACGCGAACATATCCGGCAATTGGGCGACTTGAACGTCAGGACGATTACCCGCCCAGAGCGATTTCTGTTGTTGACGCAAACGGCAGACGAAGTACTGGATTACCGCGAGGCGATAAAAAAACTGGCGGACTCGCAGCAAATCGTCATTGAGGGCGGCGACCACGGTTTTCAGAATTTCGCCTCGTATCTTGATACAATCTTGTCTTTCTCGCTTTCGAAGTAAACCCCATGTTTGTTTTTTATGAAGAAGACGGCGCGTTCAAGCTTGGCACGGTCGTGGCCGACAATACGGCGACGCTGCAAGTCGATACGCAACATGGCAAACGCGCCAAAATAAAATCGGGCAATGTGTTGTTGAGTTTCAACGCGCCCGCCCTCGCCGAATTCGCCGCGCGAACGCACAAGCTGGCGGAAGAAATCGATACGGATTTTTTGTGGCAATGCTGCGGTGAAAGTGAATTTGGTTTTGAAGAGCTAGCCAAAGATTATTACGGCCACACGCCGAGCGCGGTCGAGTCTGCCGCCGTTGCTACGCGCGTACACGCTGCGCCGATGTATTTTTATAAAAAAGGCAAAGGCCGCTACAAGGCCGCGCCGGAAGAATCGCTCAAGTCCGCGCTCGCCAGTGTGGAGAAAAAGCGTTTGCAGGCCGAGCAACAATCGCGTTACGTCGAACAGCTTTGCGCGCATCAATTGCCCCCAGAATTTATCAATATAATCAAAGAGTTACTGTATAAGCCGGATCGCAACACTCTAGAAGTCAAGGCACTCGAAGCGGCTTGCGCGCAGACGCATATGAGTGCGGCGCAAATGCTCACACAATGCGGCGGGCTGCGCTCGCATGCTGATTTTCATTTGAATAAATTTTTGTTTGAGTATTTTCCGCTAGGCGTCGCGCTGCCTGCGCTCACCGCGCCCGCGAATACCAACGAATTGCCGCTGGGCGAGGTACGCGCCTTCAGCATCGACGATGCGAGCACGACGGAAATCGACGATGCGTTTTCACTCACCACGTTAACCGATGGCAATTTGCGCATCGGCATCCACATCGCCGCGCCTGCACTGGGCATCGCACCGGATACACCGATCGACGCGATTGCACTGAATCGTTTATCCACGGTGTATTTTCCTGACAACAAAATCACCATGTTGCCGGAGAGCGCGATCGACCAATATTCGCTGCATCAGGGTCGCGAGCATCCGGTGTTGTCGATGTATGTCGATGTCAACGCGACCGACTATCAAGTGATGGGAAGCTTCAGCCGCGCCGAGCGCGTCAACATCACCGCCAATGTGCGCATCGATGTATTGGAGCGCGCTTTCAACGAAGACACGCTCGCCGCAGGCTTAGGCGAATTCGATTTCAAAACCGAAATCGTGCATTTGCATAAGTTCGCCGTTGCGCTCGAAGCCGTGCGCGGCAAATCGAATAATGGCGGCGACCGCATCGATTACAACTTCGACATCGTCGATGAGCGCATCAACATCACGCCGCGTCGTCGCGGCAGTCCGGTGGATAAACTGGTGTCCGAGTTGATGATATTCGTCAACAGCTCGTGGGGAAAATTGCTCGCCGACAACCAATTCGCCGCGATTTACCGCGCGCAATCGGGCGGCAAAACGCGCATGACCGACCAGCCTGCGCCGCACCAAGGACTCGGCGTGGCGCAATATACCTGGGCCAGCTCGCCGCTGCGGCGTTATGTCGATCTGATCAACCAACGCCAATTACTCGCGCTGCTGTCGAATGAAGCGCCGGTGTATGCGCAGCGCGATGAACGTTTGATCAACGCGATGCGCCAATTCGATATCACTTACGACGCCTACGCCGACTTCCAGCGCAATATGGAACGCTATTGGTGTTTGCGCTATCTGGAGCAGGAAAATATTCGCGAAGCCAACGCGACCGTATTGCGCGATAACCTGGTGCGCTTCGATACTTTGCCCTTAATGGCTAAAGTCGCCGACCTGCCCGCCGCCATGCCCGGCACGCCGGTACGGGTGGCGATACAAGCGATCAACTTGTGGGAAGTGGATTTGCGCTGTACGACCATCGCCGCTACCGTTGCCGCTTGATGGCTTTTTGCATGACAGCGTCGAAAAATCTGCCTACAATGCCTGCATGAAAAACCCTCTTGATCGGATGCGCGCATCCAACGCCGGAACCTCGGCAACGGCGAACCCATCTGATTTTTGGCGCAAGCAAGCCAACGAAACCCTGCGCAATGCGCTGATTGTTTCCATGTTGGTACACGCCATCATCATCTTCGGCCTCAAGTTCAAAATGCCGGACGTGAAAGAAATCAAAATGCCGCCTAAGGCGATTGAAGTCGTGCTGGTCAACAGCAAATCCAAAACCAAGCCGACCAAAGCAGATACGCTGGCGCAAGCCAATCTCGACGGCGGCGGTAACACCGACGCGAAGGTACGCGCCAGATCCAATCTGCCCTCGACCAAAGACAGCATGGAAGTCATCGCGCACGAAGAAGCGCAGGCACAACAGCGCGTGAAAGAACTGGAAGCACAAACCAAAGCGTTGATGACGCAACTCAAATCCAAAAAAGCCATTCCGCAAACGGAAGAACTGAAGCCGGAAAAAAAAGCGCAGGCCGATATTACCGGCGCGATGGAAACCGCACTGAAAACCAGTCAACTAGAAGCACAGCTTGAAGCGCAAATCGCCAAAGAACTGAAAGCGTATCAACAGCGGCCCAAGCGCACCTTCATCGGCGCGCGCACGCAGGAATATCGTTTCGCCGGCTACGTGGAAGAGTGGCGCGAGAAAATTGAAAAAATCGGCACAGAAAATTTTCCTGAGGCGGCGAAACAGAAAAAACTCTATGGGCAACTGCAATTAACCGTCGGCATCAAATCCGACGGCACCATAGAAAGCATCGAGATGAATAAATCCAGCGGCCATCGCATACTCGACGCGGCGGCTGAACGCATTTTGCAACTCTCCGCGCCGTTCAAACCATTTCCACCTGAGATACGCAAAGACACCGACGTGTTGCATATCACGCGCACGTGGACGTTTACGCGCGCGGATCAGTTGATTAGCGAATAACTAATTCTGCTTAGCGATAGAATTATTCCGGCTACCACCCGTTCGCCCCGAGCTTGTCGAAGGGCACTGCGGTTCGACAAGCTCACCACGAACGGGCAAAGATTTTTGGCATTTTCTATTGCGAATTAGAATTACACCCATCCCCACCCTAACCCTCCCCTTGAAGGGGAGGGGACGAAGGAAAAGAAGCGCCGGGTTGACCCCACCCTAACCCTCCCCTTGAAGGGGAGGGGACGTGGTGTGTCGTAGGCTGGGGCTGATAAGCCCAGCGTATTTACATTGTGGCGATTTCTACGATTCGTGATACCTGCAATATCTTCTCCAATCCTTCCCCCGTCAAGGCGAAGGAGCTTGTCATCCTGAGCGATAGCGAAGGATATGCTGTCACGTGTGGTAAATCAAAAGCGAAAAGCAGATCCTTCGCTATCGCTCAGGATGACAACGAGTAGGGTGCGCCGCGCGCACGCGTTGTGCTGATTCAGCCAACGTAAAATGTAATGTGGCGTACCACGTGCGCACGGCATTCACTACAAAATCTTCAATATAATCAAATAGTTATATTGGATCAAATTTAGAGCGTCTGCATATACTCCACCATCCGCGCGCGCGTTTTCTGATCAGGTAATCGCCCCTGCATCGCGCCCATATTATCTTCCAGATGTTTTACATTCCGCGTTGCGGGGATCACACACGTCACGGCGGGATGGCCCAAAATATATTTGAGAAAAAATTGTGCCCAACTTGAACAATCAAACTCACTCGCCCAGTCAGGAATATT
>JAYVGF010000256.1:0-2104 GCA_043772415.1 Betaproteobacteria bacterium | reverse complement strand
AGGATCTGCTTTTGATTTTGTCGTTGATACAACGCAAAAGCGGATTCTTCGGCTCGGGCCTCGGAATGACATAATGAGTATGTATAGTAACTATTTGATTATATTAAGGATTTTATGATCTGGAAAACCTTCCCTTCGATGCAGCACCTGAACGCCATCCACGAAAATACCGCCGTTGCGCAACTCGGCATTGAGTTCATCGAGGCGACCGACGACTCGATCACTGCGCGTATGCCGGTGGACGAACGCACCAAACAGCCGATGGGTTTATTGCACGGCGGCGCGTCGGTGTTGTTGGCGGAAACGCTGGGCAGCAGCGCGGCAAATTGCTGCGTCGATACCAGCACGCATTATTGCGTCGGTTTGGATATCAATGCCAATCACATTCGCGCTACCACCGGCGGTTGGGTTAAAGGTACGACCAAGGCTATCCACATCGGCCGCACGACGCAGGTATGGGAAATTTTGATACACGATGAAGCAGGTAAACTCACCTGCATATCGCGCATCACCATGGCCGTAATCCCACGGAAATAAAATCTACTTTGCTACTAGCGCAGGCTCATCCATCAACGCAATTTGTTCGCGTAATTCCAAAATACGGTCCTGCCAATAACGCTGGGTGTTGAACCAAGGAAACGCAGCGGGAAAGGCCGGGTCGTGCCAGCGTCGCGCGAGCCAAGCGGAATAATGTATTAAGCGTAACGTGCGCAGCGCTTCGACCAGGTGTAATTCTCTATCATCGAATTCGCTGAAGTCTTCGTAACCGCGCAGAACATGGCCTAATTGAATTTGCATGGATGCACGTTCGCCCGAGAGCAGCATCCATAAATCTTGTATTGCCGGTCCCATACGCGCATCGTCGAAATCGACAAAATGCGGGCCGGATTGTTTACCTTCCTCCGACCACAACACATTGCCGGCATGACAATCGCCGTGCAGACGTAAAATTTTCACTTCTCCAGCACGTGTGTAACACCGACGCACGCCTTCAAGCGCTTGCGCGGAGACGCTTTGCCATGCGTCGAGTAAATCGGCAGGGATAAAATGATTAGCCAATAAATAGTCGCGTGGTTCAACACCGAAAGTTTCGAAATTGAGGGCAGGACGCTCGACGAATGGCTTCAGCACGCCGACAACATGGATGCGGCCCATGAAGCGGCCTATCCATTCGAGCGAGTTGGCGTCATCCAATTCCGGCGCACGGCCGCTTTGGCGCGGATAGACGGCAAAACGAAAACCGTTGAAATGATGCAGGCTTTTTTCGCTGACGATTAACGGCGATACGACCGGGATTTCTTGCTCGGCCAGCTCTTGCACGAAGGAGTGTTCTTCGCTTATCGCGGCATCGCTCCACCGATCGGGCCGGTAAAATTTGGCAATGACCGGCGCGGCGTCTTCGATGCCGATTTGATATACGCGGTTCTCATAACTATTCAGCGCCAGCAAACGGCCGTCTCCACGCAGGCCGATACTTTGCAGGGCATCGAGGATGCAATCAGGCGTAAGGTTGGAATAGGGTGGGGCGATGTCGTCGGTCGGCATGGCGCTATTCTACTGATACTTTTCTAAATACACTCGTAGAGTTTACTGTTTTCGGCTATTGTGCTGACAAACTCTGTATTCGCGGCTCTAAATAAGTATGAAAAATCACTACGATGTCGTTGTCATAGGCGCAGGCGCAGCGGGCATGATGTGCGCCGCGCAAGCAGGACAGCGCGGTAAGCGCGTGCTGCTCATCGACCACTATCATTTACTCGGCGAAAAAATCCGTATCTCCGGCGGCGGGCGCTGCAACTTCACCAATATCCACTGTAAACCTGAAAACTTTCTCTCGCAGAATCCCCATTTCGCTCGTTCTGCCTTGGCACGCTATACCCCTCAGGATTTCATCAAGCTGGTGGAAAGCTACGACATCGCATTCCACGAAAAAACTCTAGGCCAATTATTTTGCGATAGCAGCGCGCAACAAATCATCGACCTGCTGAAAAGCGAGTGCGATAAGGGCCGTGTGGAATTGCGCATGGAAGCTTCAATAAGCAACATCGAAGATACGGGAGATGGTTTTCGTTTAGATGTTTCAAAGGATACCATCAGCGCGAAG
>JAYVGF010000255.1:0-6872 GCA_043772415.1 Betaproteobacteria bacterium | reverse complement strand
ACAAACAACTCGCTGAACCAAAGATACCGTGCAATATAACGACTTAGTCCGCCTGCTTGCGCAAGAAGGCCGGGATGTCGAATATCTCGACGCCGGATTGGCGCATAGCTTCGACGGTGCTGCTGGTGCTGCGACGGTTGCGATAAACGGCGGGTTGGTCGAGGTCGTGGTAATCGACTTCGCTGCGGCCCACTGCATCATCGGTGCCGGTGCGCTGCACGACGGTGAAGGCTTTTTCCGGTTGGCGATGGTTTTTGACGCCGCCGCCCAAGCCGGTTGCTACTATCGTTACGCGCAAGTTGTCCGACATGGTGTCGTCGATCACGCTACCGAAAATCACCGTCGCATCTTCAGCGGTAAATTCGCGGATGGTGTTCATGACTTCATGCACTTCTTTCAACTTGAGCGATTTGCTCGCGGTGATGTTGATCAACACGCCGCGCGCGCCGGACAAGTCCACGCCTTCGAGTAACGGACTGGACACGGCTTGTTCCGCCGCATTGCGCGCACGATCGAGGCCGCTGGCAATTGCCGAGCCCATCATCGCGACGCCCATTTCCGACATCACGGTTTTCACGTCGGCAAAATCGACGTTGACGCCGCCCGGTACGTTAATGATTTCCGCGATACCGCCGACTGCGCCGAGCAATACATCGTTGGCCGCTTTGTACGCGTCTTCGTAAGTCACATCATCACCCAACACATCCATCAACTTGTCGTTAGGGATGATGATCAGCGAATCTACATGCTGTTGCAGGTCTTCTATGCCCTGCATCGCCGCTTTCATGCGCTTGCCTTCAAATGCGAATGGCTTGGTCACCACGGCAACGGTGAGGATGCCCATGCTTTTTGCCACTTCCGCTACGATAGGTGCCGCGCCGGTTCCCGTTCCGCCGCCCATACCGGCGGTCACGAACAACATGTCCGCGCCTTCGATCATTTCCGCGATGCGGTCACGATCTTCCAGCGCGGCTTGACGGCCGACTTCCGGGTTCGCACCGGCGCCGAGACCTTTGGTGACGGTGGTGCCGAGTTGCAACAAGGTTTTGGCCAAGGTGCGTTTGAGTGCTTGGGCATCGGTGTTGGCGCAAATAAATTCCACGCCTTGCACACCGTTGCTGATCATATGGTCCACTGCATTGCCGCCGCAGCCGCCCACGCCGATTACTTTGATCACTGCATCCGAGGTTTGGTTGTCGATTAGTTCAATCATGAGTCTCTCCTTGTTTCAAAAATTAAAATAGTGATGCTGTTTTTAAAAAAATATTATTGTCATACCCTTGAACCTAAAAATTTACCGCTAAACAATCACGAGCTGTTTAATGCGACCCGCCAATTCAGAAATTGCGTGCAAACCATGATTTCATCCTTTCCAAAATTTGTTTAATGCCGCCGCCACCCAACGAAGAGGTCTGATGACGTTTGTGTTGTTCGTAACCGGCGAGGATCAAACCGAGGCCGGTGGAGTAACGCGGATTGCGCACCACTTCGGCCAGGCCGCCGACGTAAGTCGGGATGCCGAGACGGACCGGCATGTGGAATACTTCTTCGCCTAATTCGACCATGCCTTGCATGACGCTGGAGCCGCCGGTGAGCACTACGCCGCTGGAGAGTAATTCTTCAAATCCGCTGCGGCGTAATTCGGCTTGGATCAATGAATACAATTCTTCGACGCGCGGCTCGATTACTTCGGCCAATGTTTGGCGCGACAGTTGACGCGGGCTGCGTTCGCCCACGCTCGGCACTTCGACCATTTCATTTACGCCGGCGAGTTGGCGCAAGGCGCAGCCGCTGGTAATCTTGATGTCTTCCGCGTCCTTGGTCGGCGTGCGTAAGGCCATAGCAATGTCGTTGGTAATTTGATCGCCAGCAATTGGGATTACAGCGGTGTGGCGTATCGCGCCGCCGATGAACACCGCGATGTCGGTGGTGCCGCCGCCGATATCGACCAAACACACGCCCAAATCTTTTTCGTCTTCCGACAACACTGCCATGGCGGAAGCCAACGGCTGCAAAATCAAATCGCGCACTTCCAGCCCGCAGCGGCGCACGCATTTCATAATGTTTTGTGCGGCAGATACGGCACCGGTGACAATATGTACTTTGACTTCAAGGCGCACGCCGCTCATGCCGAGCGGTTCGCGCACATCTTCCTGGCCGTCGATAATAAATTCCTGCGTGAGGATGTGCAGAATCTGCTGATCCATCGGAATATTCACTGCGCGCGCAGTTTCCACTACACGATCAACATCGGCTTGCGCCACTTCTTTATCTTTAATCGCCACCATGCCATGTGAATTGAAACTCTTGATATGCGAACCGGCGATGCCGGTAATCACGTCGCGAATTTTGCAATCGGCCATCAGTTCGGCTTCTTCCAGCGCACGCTGGATCGCGGTCACGGTGGATTCGATATTGACCACCACGCCTTTTTTCAAACCGCGAGATGGGTGTTGACCCAAGCCGATAATTTCCAAGCGGCCATCGGGTATCACTTCCGCCACGATGGCGACGATTTTCGACGTGCCGATATCCAGGCCGACGATCAGGTGTTTGGTTTCTCGTGTTTTACTCATAATGGCTACTCATTGTTTCGTCCCTGTTGCTGGTTCGTTATTAGTGGTGCTCGCGGCTATTCGCATGGCGATGCCGTTGGGGTAACGCAAGTCGGCGTACTTGGCGAAAATGCCCGGCTGTCCTGCGGTCTTGTTATAAACCGATACGTAACGCGCCAAGCGTTTTTGCATATCGTTGCGGCCGAGTTCAATCACCGCGCCGTCGTCGAGACGTATTTGCCATGCGCGCCGCGCAGATAACGAAACCTGCGCCGGCTTACGTCCTATCGGCTTTAGCGCTTCTACATATAAGGCGTATTCCTGCGCCACTTCTGCCTCGCTGCCTTCGGGTCCGCTTAAGGCGGGTAATTTTTCGTCATAGTCGGCGCTGTAATGTTCGCCGTAAGTATTCACCAAGCCGCCGCTGCCCCATCGTGCCAAAGGTTGGTGTTCTTCCAACTGCACCTCCAGCGTGTCCGGCAAGATGCGGCGCAAACTCGCGCTACGCACCCAAGGCAACTGCTCGAACGCGCTTTGTATCGATGGCATGTTAAGCGTTAACAAACTGCCTTTCACCGCGCGCTTCACCACTTTGTTTAATTCTTCGTCGCCGACGTAAGCCAATTCGGCCTCGCCGTTTTTATTTTTTACATTCACTTGCTTGATCTCCATCAGCGGCGTGGTCATCACCCACCACACCGCGCCGACGATAATGGCCGACAGGCCAAGGCCGACCAGGATGTAGCGGATTTTCGGCGTGTTGGAAGGCGCGTCGTCCTTGCGTCTGGCCGGACGGCGTGTCAACTTTTTTTCGCCTTTTTTAGCCCAGAGCGGCATCTTGCAAAATCCTCACGCACAAATCTTCAAACGACATCCCGGCTTGCTTCACCGCCATCGGCACCAGACTGTGCCCCGTCATGCCGGGCGACGTGTTCATTTCCAAAAATGAAAAGCTGCCGTCAGGCCGCAACATCACATCCGCGCGACCCCAGCCGCGACAACCTAAAACTTGAAATGCTTTCAATGCGGCGGTGCGAATCTGCGCTTCGGTTTCCGCGTGTATCCCGGCAGGGCAGTGGTATTTCACGCTGTCGGTAAAATATTTATTTTCGTAATCGTATTTGCCTTCCGGCGCTTCGATGCGTACCAGCGGCAACGCGTCGTCACCGAGTATCGCCGCCGTTAATTCCTGGCCGACAATAAATTCTTCCGCCAACACCAGCGGATCCAGTTTCGCTGCCAGTTCGTAAGCTGCTTGCAATTCATTCGCCGTGTTTACTTTGGTGATGCCGATGCTGGAACCTTCGTGCGCCGGTTTCACCATCAGCGGCAAACCCAAAGTGTCGATGACTTTTTTCCAGTCGCTGTCGGCGGTGAGCAATAAACATTTCGGCGTCGGAATGCCGGTCGTTTGCCACACCAGCTTGGTGCGCCATTTGTCCATCGACAACGCCGACGCCATCACGCCGCTACCGGTATAAGGAATGCCCATCAATTGCAGCGCGGCTTGTATGGTGCCGTCTTCGCCGAGACGACCGTGCAGCGAAATCATCGCGCGTTGAAAACCTTCGCGTGGCAAATCGAAAATGCTGTGCAACTTCGGATCGAAGGCGTGCGCATCGACGCCTTGGCTTTGCAAAGCTTTCAACACGGCGTTGCCGCTGAGCAAAGAAATGTCGCGCTCGGCGCTGGTGCCGCCTAGTAACACCGCTACCTTGCCGAAATTATAAGTATTTGATTTCATTGAATATTTTTACCAATAATTCTTACTTCGCGTATGAGGTTTACGCCTTGTTTTGCCAGCACTTGCGCTTGTACGTGATCAATAACTTGTTCAATATCCGCCGCAGTGGCATCGCCGATATTCACAATAAAATTGGCGTGCTTACGCGATACTTCCGCGCCGCCGATGCGAAAACCTTTCAAGCCGCAAGCTTCAATCAGGCGTGCAGCGTGATCGCCTGTCGGGTTGCGGAATACCGAACCGGCATTCGGCTCGCTTAAAGGTTGCGTGGCGATGCGTTTGGTTAGGAGCACTTTGATTTTCAGTTTGGCCATTTTGCCGTCGCCAGTAGGCAGGGATAGGCGTGCGCTGATGAACCACTCTTCGGAAGGATGAAGGACTTCGGAAGGATGAAGGATGAAGGATGAAGGATGAAGATCGTTCGTCTCGTTCTTCAGCTCGACATGGCGATAACTAATATCGTAATCACTTGGATTGCGCGTTCTGATTGTTCCGCTGCGATCGATGGTTTTTACGCTTTCTACGATTTGCCAGGTTTCCCAGCCGTAGCATCCGGCGTTCATCGCCAGTGCGCCGCCCATCGTGCCAGGGATGCCAGCGAGGAATTCTGCGTGGCCTAAATCGTGTCGCGCGGCGAAGCGCGCGACTTTCGGCGCGGCGACGCCGGCATCTACTTCTATATGGGCGTGCGAGTGGCCCGCCAGGCTGATGCTGTTAAAGACGCCGTGTATCAAGATCACCGTGCCGTCCATACCGCCGTCGCGCACGAGTAAATTACTGCCGAGGCCGACAAAATAAATGGCTTCTTCAGCGGGCCGAGCTTGCAAAAAATGTTTCAGGTCATCGAGGTCTGCCGGAATATAAACGCGCGCGACAGGGCCGCCCGCACGCCAGCTCACATGACGATGCATTGGCTCGTTGACGCGCACCTCGCCGCGCAGTGGGTAAGGGGCATCAGGCGGCGAAAAATTTTTCGGCTCGGTCATATTCATTCGCGCTTTACGTTTTCGCCAACAAGCCGGGCACTGCGCCGATGGAGCCGGCACCCATGGTCAACACCACATCGCCGGGCTGCACCGCACTGCGCACTGCGTCGGGCATCTCATTAATTACTTCAACAAAAATCGGTTCGACCTTGCCTTGCACGCGTAAGGCGCGCATTAACGCGCGACCGTCGGCGGCGATAATAGGCGCTTCACCAGCGGCGTACACTTCGGCGAGTAGTAATACATCCACCGTGGCGAGCACCTTCACAAAGTCTTCAAACAAATCGCGTGTGCGCGTGTAGCGATGTGGTTGGAATGCCAGCACCAAACGCTTATCAGGAAACGCCCCGCGCGCAGCGGCGATGGTCGCGGCCATTTCGACCGGATGATGGCCGTAGTCGTCCACCAACGTGTAGCTGCCGTCAGGTATGGCGATGTCGCCGTAACGCTGGAAGCGCCGACCTACACCCTTGAATTCGGCCAAGGCTTTGACGATGGCCGCGTCACTCGCGCCGACTTCCTGCGACACGGCAATCGCGGCAAGTGAATTCAAGACATTGTGATGACCGGGCAAGTTGAGAATGATCGGTAAAATTTTCTTGCTGCCGTTTTTGATCACGCAATCAAAATGCATTTGTCCGCCGCTGTGGCGGATATTTTTTGCCTGCAACTGCACGCCTTCGCTCACGCCGTAAGTGGTAATCGGTTTGCTCACGCGCGTCATGATGTCGCGCACGTTCTCGTCGTCGGCGCAGAGTACGGCCATACCGTAGAAAGGCAAATGTTCAATAAAATCAACAAACGCTTGTTTCAGCTTGTTGAAGTCGTGTTCGTAAGTTTCCATGTGGTCGGCGTCGATGTTGGTGACGACCGATACCACCGGCTGCAAATATAAAAATGACGCGTCGGATTCGTCGGCTTCCGCGACAATAAATTCGCCTGAGCCAAGTCGGGCATTCGCGCCTGCACTGTTGAGCCTTCCGCCGATCACAAACGTTGGGTCCATACCGGCTTCGGCGAGGATGCTGGAAATCAAACTGGTCGTCGTGGTCTTGCCGTGCGTGCCCGCGACGGCGATGCCTTGCTTCAAGCGCATCAATTCCGCCAGCATCATCGCGCGCGGCACGATGGGAATATGCTTCTCGCGTGCAGCGATGACTTCCGGGTTATCGTTTTTTACAGCAGTGGACGTGACGACTGCGTCGGCGCCGTGAATGTTACTGGCTGCATGACCGTGATAGATTTGCATGCCTAACGATGCCAAGCGTTGTGTTGTTGCATTATCGGCAAGGTCAGATCCGCTGACGCGGAATTTTTGATTCAGCAATACCTCGGCGATGCCGCTCATGCCCGAGCCACCGATGCCGACGAAATGAACGTGTTTGACTTTGTGTTTCATGCCGCCGCCTTCATACAAATCTCAGCCGCGATTTGCGTCGCATCCGGTTTGGCCAGTTTGTGCGCAGCCACTGCCATGGTTAAAAGTTTTTCGCGCGACATACTTATTAATATGTCGGCCAGTTTTTGCGGCGTGGCTTCGCTTTGCGGTAATAAAATGGCTGCGCGCGCCGCGCTTAAAAATTTTGC
>JAYVGF010000254.1:0-2415 GCA_043772415.1 Betaproteobacteria bacterium | reverse complement strand
GCTATTAAAGCTGGATTTTGTGCGCAAAATTGCTTCCGGCCAGCACGCCAGCCCCGAGGAGTAATACGATGAAGGTCATGGTAACGGGTGCGAACGGTTTTGTTGGCAAGAATTTATGTTTACGACTACGAGAACTTGGCGGTATCACTATATTACCTGTGATGCGCGATTCTTCGCCTGAAGATCTCCGTCGCCTCGCGGCGGGTGCGGATTTTGTTTTTCATTTAGCGGGGGTGAATCGCCCGCAGGATCCGACTGAATTTCAAACGGGCAATGCACAGACCACGCTGGCGCTATGCGACGCTTTATTGCTAACAAAACGAAAGATTCCTGTCGTCTACACATCGTCCAGCCAGGCTGACTTAGATAACCCTTATGGCCAAAGCAAGCTCACCGCCGAAAAATTTCTAACGCATTATTCCGATAGCAGTGGTGCCCCTGTGTATATTTTCCGCCTGCCAAACGTATTCGGAAAATGGTGTCGCGCTAACTACAACTCTGCCGTAGCGACGTTTTGTCACAATATTGCTCGCGGCTTACCGATTCAAATTAACAACCCATCTGCTGCAGTTCGCCTTGTTTATATTGACGATGTGCTGGATACTTTTTTGTTATTATTAAAAAGCCAAGAGTCTAGCGGCACTAAGGAAGTTAAACCAGTCTACTCGGCCACTGTTGGTGAATTAGCCTCCCAAATTGAAGCATTCAAACATAGCCGCGATACATTGGTAAGCGAGCGCGTAGGCACAGGATTCGTTAGAGCGCTTTATTCTACCTACGTTAGTTATTTGCCAACTGAAGCTTTTTCCTACAAAGTACCAGCTCATGCAGACCCACGGGGCGTATTTGTGGAGATGCTCAAGACGCCGGACGCGGGACAATTTTCATTTTTTACCGCACACCCTGGCATCACCCGCGGCGAACATTACCATCATACTAAAACTGAAAAGTTTTTAGTCATAAAAGGTAAAGCTCATTTTGGTTTCAGGCATATGTATACGAACGAATATCATGAGATTTTAACTTCGGGGGAGACGCCTGAAATAGTAGAGACGGTTCCAGGCTGGACACATAATATTACTAATATCGGCAATGATGAAATGATAGTTATGCTATGGGCAAACGAAATATTCGATAGACAAAAGCCGGATACTATCGCTCAGAAAGTAAAGCTATGAAAAAAATGAAGGTGATGACCGTGGTAGGAACCAGGCCGGAAATTATCCGACTATCGCGTGTCATGACAAAGCTTGATGAATATTGCGAGCACTTGATCGTCCATACAGGCCAAAATTATGACTACGAACTGAACGAAGTTTTTTTTCAAGACTTAAATATTCGTAAGCCCGATTATTTTTTGAATGCCGCGGGTAGTAATGCTGCCGAGACTATTGGCAAGATTATTATTGAATTTGATAAGGTATTGGAAAAAGAACAACCTGAAAGCCTGCTTGTCCTCGGTGACACAAACAGCTGTTTAGCTTCAATCCCGGCGAAACGACGAAAAATACCCATTTTCCACATGGAAGCGGGCAATCGATGTTTTGATTTTCGCGTACCGGAAGAAATTAACAGAAGAATCGTTGACCACACTGCCGATATTAATCTTACTTACAGCGATATTGCCAGAGAATATCTACTACGCGAAGGCTTGCCACCGGATCGAGTCATCAAAACTGGCAGCCCCATGTTTGAAGTTATCAATCATTACCTAGATGGGATTATGGCGTCGGATGTAGTCAAGCGCTTAGGATTGAGTGAGAAAAAATTTTTCGTCGTAAGCGCCCATCGGGAAGAGAATATCGATTCCGACGAAAATTTCGCTAAGCTGGTGTTGGTGCTGAATAATATTGCTGAGCATTACAATATGCCTGTAATCGTCTCGACCCACCCGCGTACCCAAAAAAAAATTGATTCCAAAGGAGCAAAATTTCACCCTCTGATTAGCTTATTAAAGCCGCTAGGTTTCAAGGATTACAACAAACTACAAATTTCTTCCAAGGCCGTATTATCCGATAGCGGAACTATTACCGAAGAAGCCTCCATACTCAATTTTCCGGCGCTGAATATTCGTGAAGCACATGAACGTCCAGAGGGCATGGAAGAAGCGGTAGTTATGATGGTAGGAATTGATTCTGCCAGAGTAATTCAGGCGCTTGCAATACTTGAGAATCAATCCCGTGATAATAGTCGTATGCTGCGCCAAGTATCGGACTATTCTATGCCAAATGTTTCTGAAAAAGTCGTACGCCTTATTTTAAGCTATACAGATTATGTAAATCGTGTCGTATGGAAACGAAATGAACAGGTTTAACTTTGATTAGTGATACTTCAATACACTATTATTAACTTTATGAATCAAACTTAATGAAAATTTTAGTAGTTACTCATTATTTCTGGCCAGAGAGTTTTCGT
>JAYVGF010000253.1:0-5908 GCA_043772415.1 Betaproteobacteria bacterium | reverse complement strand
CCGCGTTTCCACAATGCACGTCGGCCTTCGCTCATGCGCACGCAGATTTCTTCATCTTCTGCCGCCGTCTCGTGATACGCCTGCTGTTGCGCTTCGACGAATTCGCGCTCGAACAACACGATGTCTTCGGGATAATAAAATTCAATCACGTTGGTACAAGCGTCCGGGCCTTTGGGCAACAAGGTGCTGACGATCAACACTTCGGGATACCACTCGATCATGATGTTGGGGTAATACACCAGCCAGATCGCGCCCTGCTTCGGCGGTTTGCCACCGTTGCGCGCGAGCACCACGTCGTGCCAGATTTTATACGCGGCGCTACCGGGTTTTTGTAACGCGCGTTTTACGCCGACGGTTTGCACGCTATACCAATCGCCGTATTCCCATTTCAATTCTTCGCAATCGACGAAGCCGCGCAAGCCGGGGTGAAACGCTTCGACGTGATAATCCTCGAGGTAAACCTCGATAAAGGTTTTCCAGTTGAAGGCGTGTTCGTGGGTGACGACGTTGTCGAGCTTATAGCCGGAGAAATCCAGATCTTCGGCGACGCCGAGCCTGGCGAAATCTTTGGCCACATCACGTTTGCCGCCGAACAACAGGCCGTGCCAATTTTGCAGCGGCGTGATGCCGAGATCGAGACAGGGATTGCCGGGGAAATGCGGCGCGCCGAGTAATTTACCATCGAGGTTATACGTCCAGCGATGCAAGGGGCAAACGATATTCGGCGTGTTGCCGCTGCCTTTGAGCATAATCGCCTGGCGATGACGGCAGACATTGGAGAGCAGAGAGATGCCCTGCTGGTTATGCACCAGGGCTTTGGCGTGGTCCATCCAATCGAGCGAATAAAAATCGCCGGGGTTGGGCACCATCAATTCATGACCGATATAAGCCGGGCTTTTTTCAAACAGACGCTGTTGTTCCAGCGCGAGCACTGCGGGGTCAAAATACCAACTGACAGGCAGTTGGGGTGTGGTGTTGATTAAAGCACGAGCGGTTGCTAAGTTGGTCATGATGCCGTGGTTCCTCCCTATTTACTAAGTTGAAAAACGAGCTGGCAATATTGGACTAAATACTCGGTCGGGACAAGCATATTTTTGACAACTTTTACGCGGGGAATTCCCCCGTATTTACATTGACCGACATAGGGCGATTAAGGTATATTTTTCTTTTTTGGATGAAGCACTTATGGCCAAGGCTGCAGCGACAAAAACCGGCGGGGCAATTGACGCGATGAGCTACGAAACGGCCTTAGCCGAGTTGGACGCCATCGTCGCGCGCATGGAAGGCGGCCAATTGCCGCTGGAAGATTCGCTCGCGGCCTATCAACGCGGCGCGGAGTTGCTTAAATTCTGCCAATCGCGTCTCGCCGACGCGCAACAAAAAATCCGCATCCTCGACGCGGATGTGCTCAAGCCCTTCACTCCCGCTGAATGAATAGCCACGACCACGCAGCCTGGGCGCGAGACGTACAGTCGCGCATGGAAACACGCATGGGCGAAATCTTGCCGCAGCCGAATCTGGTGCCGGAACGTTTACATCAAGCCATGCGCTACGCCGTGCTCGGCGGCGGCAAACGCGTGCGGCCTTTGTTGTCGCACGCTGCGGGTGAACTTACCGGCGCGGACTTATCGCGCGTAGAAATCGTCTCGGCTTCAGTTGAAATGATTCACGCCTATTCATTGGTGCACGACGACATGCCGTGTATGGACGACGATGTGTTACGCCGAGGCAAACCGACGGTGCATGTGGAATACGACGATGCGACGGCATTGCTCGTCGGCGACGCGTTGCAAGCGCTGGCATTCCAGATCGTGGCGGAAAATCGCTTGTGCCATAGCGATACGCATCAACTGACCATGATTACTTTGCTTGGCCAGGCCTGCGGTTCGCGCGGTATGGCCGGCGGACAAGCAATAGACCTTGCCAGCGTAGGCAAACATTTAAGCCTGCCCGAACTGGAATTCATGCACATCCACAAAACCGGCGCGCTGATCCGCGCGGCGATTTTGATGGGCGCAGCTTGCGGTAAAACCTTGGACGAAAAACAAGCCACCGCACTGGACCGCTATGCCAAATGCGTCGGCCTGGCCTTCCAAGTGGTGGACGATGTGCTTGACGCCGAAGCCAGTACCGCTACACTGGGCAAGACGGCGGGCAAGGACGCCAAGGACGGCAAGCCCACTTACGTGAGCATTATGGGCGCAGCGCAGGCGAAAACTTTGGCAGATGAGCTTCATGCTGATGCATTGAAGGCACTGGAAATTTTCGGCGCAGACGCGGAAAGACTGCGCTTTCTCGCAGACTATATTGTTAAAAGGCAGCATTAAAATGTCAGCATATCCCTTACTCGATACGATACGTAATCCCCACGCATTGCGTAACCTTGAGCGCAAGCAATTGCCGCAACTATCGCACGAGTTGCGCGAATTCATTATCGAATCGGTCGCCTCCACCGGCGGACATTTTTCGTCCAACCTCGGCACCGTTGAGCTGACGGTCGCGCTGCATTATGTATTCAATACGCCGGAAGACCGCTTGGTGTGGGACGTCGGCCATCAAACTTACGCGCACAAAATCCTCACCGGCCGCCGTGTGGGCATGGCGAAACTGCGCCAGCGCGGTGGCCTAGCCGGTTTTCCACGACGTGAAGAAAGTGAATACGACACCTTCGGTGTGGCGCATTCTTCGACGTCGATTTCCGCCGCACTCGGTATGGCGGTCGCCGCGCAACGTGAAGGCAAAAACCGCAAAGCCGTCGCCATCATCGGCGACGGCGCGATGAGCGCAGGCATGGCATTCGAAGCGCTCAACAACGCGGGCGCGATGGATGCCAATTTGCTGGTGATATTGAACGACAACGATATGTCGATTTCGCCACCGGTCGGCGCGCTGAATAATTATTTGGCCAAATTGATGTCGGGACAATTTTATAATTCCATCCGCGTCGGCAGCGAACGCCTGTTGCGCGCCACGCCGCAGATCCACGAATTCGCCAAGCGCGCGGAAGAACACGTCAAAGGCATGGTCACGCCTGGCACCTTGTTCGAGGAATTCGGTTTCAATTACATCGGCCCGATAGACGGTCACGATGTCGATTTACTGGTGACGACTTTGAACAACATCAAAAAACTCGAAGGCCCGCAATTTTTGCACGTCGTCACGCGCAAAGGCAAAGGCTACGCCCCCGCTGAAGCCGATCCGATTTTGTATCACGGCCCGGGCAAGTTTGATCCGAAAGTCGGCATCATCGCCAAGCCTGCGGGCAAGCCGACTTACTCGCAGATTTTCGGCGATTGGTTGTGCGACATGGCCAAAGCCGACCCGCGCGTTGTCGGCATCACGCCTGCCATGCGCGAAGGTTCGGGCATGGTGCGCTTCTCGCAGGAATTTCCCGATCGCTATTTCGACGTTGGCATCGCTGAGCAACATTCGGTCACCTTCGCCGCCGGTTTGGCGTGTGAAGGATTGAAACCTGTGGTCGCGATTTATTCGACGTTGTTCCAGCGCGCTTACGATCAAGTCATCCACGATGTGGTGTTACAAAACCTGCCCGTCGTATTTGCCATTGATCGTGCTGGCTTGGTCGGCGCGGACGGCCCGACCCACGCGGGCAGTTTCGATACCTCGTTTTTGCGTTGCTTACCCAACACCGTCGTCATGACGCCGTCAGACGAAAACGAAACGCGGCAAATGCTTTACACCGCCATACAAATCGACGGCCCGAGCGCGGTGCGTTACCCGCGCGGCGGCGGCCCCGGCACGGCGATTGAACCCACCATGCGCGCGCTGCCCATTGGCAAAGGCGAAGTGCGGCGCGAAGGCAAAAAAATCGCCATCCTCGCTTTCGGTACTTTATTGAAACCGGCGCTCGACGCTGCGGATGATCTCAACGCTACCGTCGCCAATATGCGTTTCGTCAAACCGCTCGATGAAGAACTCATCACGCGCCTCGCCAAAACGCATGACTTGATTGTGACCATCGAGGACAACACCATTGTTGGCGGCGCGGGCAGTGCAGTATTGGAATTTTTGCAGGCGAACGATATCAAGTCTAATGTGCTGCTATTGGGCTTGCCGGATAAATTTATCGACCACGGCGATCCGGCAGCGATGAACGCCGAATGCGGCCTGGATAAAATCGGCATTCTCACATCGATCGCAAAAAAAATCGGCGCGCCGATTCCGCTCTCCAGCCCGGCTTCTAGCAAGTTCGCGGGCTGATTGTAACTATTTGATTTAATTGAGTTTTTTATAAGCGCAAACCCGGGTAGTTTATGCAGAATTCGGGGCGGGCTATAATGCTTATCTGAATCACCTCTGGACTCGTCATGAATCAACGCGACAAACATCTTCCCATCGCCGACGTGCAAGGCTCGGCCGACACGCGCCAGATCGATATCGATCGCGTCGGCATTAAATCGCTGCGCCATCCGGTGAGGGTGAAAGACAAAACCAGCGGCGTGCAACACACCGTCGCCGTGTTCAATATGTACGTGCATTTGCCGCATCATTTCAAAGGCACGCACATGTCGCGCTTTGTCGAAATTTTGAATCAACATGAACACGAAATTTCGGTCGAATCGTTCGAGAGTATTTTGCGCGACATGGTCAAGCGTCTCGACGCCGAAGCCGGCCACATCGAAATGACTTTTCCCTTTTTCGTCAACAAAACCGCGCCGGTCTCCGGCGTAAAATCGCTGCTCGATTACGAAGTAACGCTCACGGGTGAAATAAAACGCAGCGGTGAATTCCATCTCAACACCAAAGTCGTGGTGCCCGTCACCAGCCTGTGCCCGTGCTCGAAAAAAATCGCCGCCTACGGCGCGCACAACCAGCGCTCGCACGTCACCATCAGCGCGCGCACCAATACCTTTGTGTGGATCGAAGATTTGCTCCACATCGCCGAATCGCAAGCATCGAGCGAATTGTATGGCTTGCTCAAACGCCCGGACGAAAAATTCGTCACCGAACGCGCGTATGACAATCCGAAATTCGTCGAAGATTTAGTGCGAGACGTTGCTGCGCAACTCAATAAAGATCCACGCATCGATGCCTACGTTGTCGAATCGGAAAACTTTGAATCGATCCATAATCATTCGGCTTACGCGCTGATAGAAAAAGACAAGACAGCAAAAAAAACTAATTCTGATTAGCAATAGAAACGCCAATAATTATTCCGTCTGCCACCCGTTAGCCCTGAACTTGTCGAACCATGAAAGGAATCACGTCTATCCCGCGTTCGTCCCGTCATTCCCGCGCAGGCGGGAATCTAGCCAAACAGAAACGGTTTTAGCAACGCGTTTTTGAATTTGCCGTTAGGTAAAAGTATGTTGTTTGAAAAACACTGGATTCCCGCCTGTGCGGGAATGACGAAAGCAAGGGTGGGCAAAGCGTAGCGTGCCCACCAATACCGCCGCAAATTTTAAGATACTATTTTTGTTCCACGCGTTGCCCCGTTGGCACACCTCGTTTTGCCCTCCCAACATTTATTCCCCGTCATTCCCGCAGACTTCTTCGTCATTCCCGCAGACTTCCCCGTCATTCCCGCGCACTTCTCCGTCATTCCCGCGTAGGCGGGAATCCAGCGCCTTAAAAACAAAACGATTCACTTCAAAAACGAATTGAGCAAAACATGTTTGCTTACCTGGATTCCCGCCTGCGCGGGAATGACGAAAGTGATTGTAATCCAGAGAAAAGCGAAGGACTGCCCTCCACCGAAAAAAGGGGTTACCCGCCGACATCAGCAAGCAAGCGCTAACAAATCAATTGTAACTATATGATTAATAGAATAATAAATAAATGCTTGTCAGCCTCAAAAAACCACGCTACATTTCGTGGGAAATTAATCCATTTATTTTTGTATAAGTGTCATGATTAACAAATCAATTTGCAGTGCGCTGGGACAACC
>JAYVGF010000252.1:0-1704 GCA_043772415.1 Betaproteobacteria bacterium | reverse complement strand
ACCGGGGCGATGGAGAATCCTTGGCTACTTGCATACCGTGCAAAGTAATCGGGGTGACGTGGATCTTTTGAAAAACTTACGTTTTCCAGCAATGTTGGGTCGAGAAAACTTTCCAGTACGATCAAGTGGGTATTACGTTTATTGACATTTTCTGCCAGCGCGCTTGCCTGGCTCAGCATATCCTTTACGTACTGATCGCGGTTATGATCTGCGACGGTGAGCGCCTGGGTTTGCTTACGCTTCGCCTCGAAATAAACAAGCATGGCTAAACGTCCTTTTGCCCAGACACTGCTGGCATCGGATGACTCATCAACGCCTTCCCCGGTATTTTCGAAAGCAGTGATAACGGGGCCAGGTGAATATTGCGTAGAGAATCCTACTAGTCCCATAACGAATACACCGATGAAGGCTTGTTTGATTTTTTTGAAATGGATATGGCTGAGAATGAGTAGTAATGGTGTGAATATCAGGGCGGCCAGAAAAATTTTGTAGGTTGCCGGCAATACGTCAATTAGTTCGGGTAATTCATTAAAGTCCGTTATATGGAATACATTTCCATAAGCGAGGAAAAATGTGTCATAGGCGCCATACATCATTACCGGCGGTAGTGCGGCTATCCAGGGAGTCCAGCGCCCGGGCTTGAGGAGTAGATTCAGTGAATAATAAATGCCAAGCAGGATCGGCGCTTCTGTGAAAAAATGATTTATTAGCGAAGGCAGGCCGCCGATATATTGGAGGGCGGCGCTGTAGAACAGCATGAAAGCTACGAATAAAGTATAGCGATTGGATATAAATTTGCGTAAAAAAACAGCCACAAGGGGAGTGTCGGTCAATTTTTTTAACATTATCAAGGACGACTAAGATAAGCCTTTTGGCTAAAATTTTAATTCGTTCAGTTCATTTCATGTGGTGCGAAATGAATAGAACATCTAGAACATGTTGGACGCCATCGGCACAGGTCTATTTTGAATTACCATAGCAAAAAATAAATCAAACAAAGAATCAGCAATATTTTCGTGATTTTGTAGCCAGTCTTGCTGTATTGCTTGAATGCTTTGCGCCATTCATCAAGCTGATGAAAGAACACAAAAAACTTATTCAGCGCGCCCACGCGTTCACCTTCGAAGTTCTGCGTTACCGTCGCTTTGCCCAATTGCCGCGCGATGAAGCGATTGAGGCCGCGCATCACACTGGTTTTTAACGGGCGTTCGACATCGCAAAATAAAATAATGCGCGTCACATCGGTTTTGTTTTCGGCCCAATGCACATACGTTTCGTCGAACATGATGTCTTCGCCGTCGCGCCAGAAATATTTTTCGCCATCGACATGGATGTTGCAGTCGGGCGAGTTCGGGGTGACCAAGCCCAGGTGGTAGCGCAATGATCCGGCAAACGGGTCGCGATGCGGATTGAGTTTTCCGCCGGGTGGCAGCAGCGCGAACATAGCCGACTTGACTCCCGGCGTGGAGTTCAACAGTGCAACGGTTTTCGGGCACAAGGTTTCTGCTGATGGAATCGATTCTCCATACCAGGTCAGATAAAAACGCTTCCAGCCTTCCTTGAAAAAAGAATTGAAGCCCGCGTCGTTGTGCCCCGTGGCGGCGCGGATGTGGCCTTCGTTAGAAAGTTGCAGTGCCTCATCGCGGATGGTTTGCCAATTGTCGCGAAGGTTGGCGAGCTGCGGGAAATCGTGTGTGTCGAACA
>JAYVGF010000251.1:0-7727 GCA_043772415.1 Betaproteobacteria bacterium | reverse complement strand
TTCACTAGCACTACGTTAGGCGTGTGTACTGTGAGTGGTGCGACCGTTACCGGCGTGACTGCGGGTTCTTGCATCATCGCGGCCAATCAGGCCGGTAATGCCAACTACGCTGCCGCAACTCAGGTCACACAAACCATTGCCATAGGGCTTGGCACCCAGGCCATCTCGTTTTCTCTGGCTGCATTGCCAGTGAAGGCTTACTTGGATCCCCCATTCAGCATTGCCATCTATGCGAAATCGGATCCTGTTTCCAAATTGGCCGTCCAGTTCACAACACTAACTCCATCGGTTTGTTCGATCAGCTCAACTGGTGATGTCACGCTCCTCACCGCAGGCAAATGCACCGGTGAAGCCAAACAAAGCGGCGATGCCAATTATCTTCCAGCACCAGTAGTGCCGACACAGAGTTTTGATATTGCACCAGCGGCGCAGGTAATTGTGTTTATCCCGGATCCGTTGCCAGCTAAAACTTGGGAAGATCCGGATTTCGCAGTGAATGCGACGGGTGGAGGTTCCCAGCTTGATGTGTTGCTGACCTCAACTACTGTGGATGTTTGCGATTTCAAAATAGACCCAGTCACCGCCAAGAAAACCAATGTCATTACTTTGAAAAGTGTTGGCAAGTGTTCTGTTGATGCCGTCCAAACAGGAAATACAAATTATAAAGCAGCTAGTCTTCCGCGTTCTTTTGAAGTAAAGTCGAAAAGCCAGACCATACAATTTCCTGCGCTGGCAAACAAAATTTTTGAAGACCTGCCTTTCCCGCTTATCGCCACCGGCGGTGCATCAGGCAGCCCCGTCACGTTCACTGCAACGCCTTCCACTGTCTGTAAAGTAAGCGGGGATATGTTAACCATAGTTGGAGCGGGGGATTGCAACGTCGCGGCTGATCAAGCGGCAAGCAAAAATTACTCAGCCGCACCGCAAGTGAAGCAGAAGTTCACAGTGGCAAAAAAAACCCAGCTTATCGCTTTTGCTATTCCCGCCCAGACTTTTACCTCTGCGCCTATCTCCATCTCTGCCACGGGTGGAAAGTTCGGCAATCCAGTTTTGTTCTCCCCTTTAACACCAGCAATTTGTACGCTGAGTTCGACCACCAGCCCCTCAACGGTCAGTTTGCTTACTGCAGATACTTGTACGATAGAAGCGAATCTGGCGGGTAACGCGAACTACGAAGCTGCAGGCCCCGAGCGTGTGTCATTCGGTATTGGTGTAGCGTCGCAAAGCATTATTTTCAACGACATTTCGCCTAAGACCGTTGACGAAGGGTCATTTCCGCTTTCCGCGTCTGGCGGAGCATCAGGCAATTTGGTCACATTCACGGCAGCGCCTGCTGCAGTCTGTACGGTAACGGGTGGCACAGTGACGATTGTTGGAGGTGGTCAATGCACGGTTACCGCAAACCAGGCTGGAATTGCCGCTAAATTCAGTGCAGCACCGGCAGTATCAATAACCGTATTCATTTCGGCTGCGAAACAAGCCATCACATTCGGCCCACTGGCCGACAAGACTTTCCTTGACCCGACCTTTACTGTCAACGCTACAGGCGGCAAGTCGGGTAATCCGGTCACGTTCACTGCAACACCTACGACAGTTTGTACCGTGTCTGGAAATACAGTCACCATCGTAGGTGCGGGAACCTGCACAATTGAAGCGTCGCAATTGGGCAGCGCGCCCAAGTATGCTGGGGCAACGCCAGTAAAGCAGTCGTTTACCGTGGCAAAAGCTGCACAGACCATAGCTTTTGCCGACAACTTGGTTGCCAAAACTTTAGGCGCTCCGCCAGTCACACTTAGTGCGACGGCCACTTCGAGCCTGCCCGTAAGTTTTACCAGTTTGAATACAGCAACCTGTGAGGTGGCTCAGAATGTTGTCACTATAAAGGTGACTGGAACCTGTACTCTTCGCGCCAGCCAACCGGGCGATAGTAATTATGAAAAAGCGGTGGAGGTGGAGCGATCATTCAACGTCAATTCCAATAGTAGTATCGGATTATCCAAGCCGCTGCCGCCTGATCTAAAAGCGGGTAATCCGATTACATTCGAGGTGACGGTGCAGCCGCAAGTAGGAAAAGGCACGCCAACGGGGACGGTGAGTTTCAGCGAAAATGGTGTAACGATTGGAACGGCTCCATTAGTGAATGGCGTGGCAACGTTTACGACCAGCGCCCTCGCCGGAGGCCAACATACCATTACGGCTGAGTATTCCGGCGACGCTAATAATTCCAAGGCATCTGTCAATATTGGCGTACCCGTTCTTATTTCTGTGACGGTAATAGGTGGGGGCGGTAGTAACGGTAGTACGAGCGGTGGTGGAGGCGGAGGGTGCGCAATGAATAATCCGGCTGGTAAGTCGCGCCTGCCCGTTGATCCTGCTTTCCCCATCTTGGTGCTGGGCGCATTAGTTTACTTTGTGAGAAGAAAATATGAATAAAATTAAATGCTTATCGTTAATATCTATTGTTTTTTCTCTGATTTCAACGCCGACGCTGGCAGCGGATGCAGGAGCCTATATTGGTGTAGGCGGCGGCAAGTCCAACACCGAAGGCGATAATTTCGATTTCAGTCAACGCCTGAAACGTGAAGGCTTCGCCAATGTGGACACAACGCTGAAATTTAACGATTTTGCCTGGAAGGTTTTCGGCGGTTATCAGTTCAGTCCCTACTTTGCTCTCGAAGCGGCCTACGTTAGTTTAGGCACAGCTACAAGTAGTGCTAAAGCCGATGTATTGGTCGCGAAAGATTTTGCCGATGCAGTCGCTAGGGTGCAACCTCGGCTGGCGAAAGGCCCAAGTCTTTCTCTGGTTGGCAGCATGCCGGTCAACCCAAAGTTTTTTGTTTACGGCAAATTAGGCGCTTTCAAATGGGATGCCGAAGTGGGTGCGTCGACCGGTAACATCAACACCCTGCAGAATACCAAGGGCAATGGCGCGGTGGTTGCTCTCGGCGGCGAAGCGGAATTGGGGTCCGGCTGGGCTGCTCGCGGGGAGATTGAGCGTTACGTAATCAAGCCCGACGCAGCCAATGTCTTTTCCTTGAATCTGGTTTATCGTTTCTAGTATTGCTTGGAAGATTTCGCTGCGTAAAAAAGCTCTTACAATGACCTGCTTCACAGCAGTAAATGTCATTTGTCGTTAAGCTGCTTGAATGATAGTTTATCAACTCCACTGCGATGCGGATCACGGCTTTGAAGGCTGGTTCCGCTCTTCCGAAGATTTTGTACTCCAGCAACGCGAGCTTTTGATCGAGTGTCCGGAATGCGGTAGCCGGGATATTTCTCGCGGCGTTTCTGCACCTTACGTGCATTCCGGTGCGCGCCATGAGGCGGCATCAAAGCTAACGACCATATCTCCTGCCAGTCAGGCGATGCGCAAGAAACTGATGGAATTTTTGCACGATAATTTCCGCGACGTAGGACGTGATTTTGCCGATACCGCGCGCAAGATGCATGCAGAAGAAATCCCGCCCGAAAGCATACGTGGCGAAGTCAGTCGGGATGACTACGCAGCCATGCGTGAAGAAGGCGTGGAGATCATAGCCCTCTCAGTTGACTTGGACCCACCGGATTCCGTACACTAACCCTGCATTTGGGATTGAACTCCCAGCCTCCGGATTGTGAATTAGCGTCAAAATACGATTTTCAGGGAAGAAAGCCTGAAAAATTTTGTATTCAAATCAATATTTTGAGCTATAATTACTGCGATTTCAGTTGCATTGGGTTGAGCTTTGCTCGGCTTATTATTGTAAGTTTTTGTTTTTACTTAATTTTTGTATATCCATCCTTCGAAGGGGAGAAAGAATATGTTAATGAAAAAATTGGCAACCACCATGGCAATCATCATGGGCGTGACCACTGTTTTGCCCGTAGCCGCAGCGCCTATGCGTGAACTAAGCGATGCCCAGCTTGAGCAAATCTGCCGCCCAGCCAAGAAGTCCACCAAGAAAAAATTTGGTGTTCGTAAAAGCAAATACGCAGATGTTTGCGCATCGTACCGTGCTCGCAAAGTTGCTGCCGCTGATGTTAGCCGCGTAGTCGCTGCTCCTGCACCAGCTCCAGTTATTGCTGCAGCGCCAGTGCCGGTACCAGCTCCTGCCCCGGCACCAGCGCCTGCCCCGGCACCAGCGCCTGCCCCCGCTCCGGCACCAGCACCAGCTCCAGTTGCAGCGAAACCTGTTCCAGCCCCAGTAGCTGCACCTGCTTCTGGTCTGTCCACCGCTGCCCTAGTGGGTATCGGTCTTGGTATTGCAGCGATTGCCGCAGTAGCTTCCAAAAAGAGCAGCACCAGCACTCCAGCTTCACATACGCCTTCAGGTCACCAATAATCTGAAAGTGGTCTCGAAACTAAACGGGTTGCTCAGGCAACCCGTTTTTTTTGTCGAAAAAATCAAGGCTGGCAGACGAAGTAAGCGGTATACCCTTTGCTGCGTCCCATACCGACGCGCGTGGCAGCAGCTTTAAGCAGGTTTTTGTCATGTACGGGCGAAGCGATCCAGTCGTTGACTAGCTCTGATGCGTTGATCTGGTTCCACGCGACGTTTTCGGCGCAGCTTTGCATATTGGCCTGGTTAAAGCGTTCGTTGAATCCGTCGTGACTCAAGTCGTCTTTGGCAGCCATATAGCGGCTGTGGGATCCGGCAAGATTGTCGAGGCGACTATCCCGGCTAAGTGCAGGGAGCTTTTTACCGGCACGGTATTGATTGATGAGTTGTACTGCATCATCAAAAAAAGCTTCGTATGCCGGATTAATCGCGGCAATTTGCGTTGGAGCGACAGCGGTTACGTCAGGTGCTGCGTTTACAGTGGGTACGGTCGGCGGTAAAGCCGGGCTGGTCAGCGGTGGTTTGGCCTGCGTTGCAGGGGTAGTCGGATTTTGTGCGCAAGCGTTATTAGCGCAGGCGACGAACAATAGAGCCATTACTCTGGCGCGCGAAGTTTTCATGATGTGGATTCTCCCCTTTGGTGAACAAAGCTTGAGGCTAGTCAAACTCAGCAACGAGGTCAAACAAACCCGTTACAATTAGTCAAATATTTTTTACTTATGGCTAGCAGCAGCCAAAGAATTCAAGGAAGCGTGATATGAAAAAAACTAAATATAATCAAATACTTAATAAAACTGCAGGCTTGCTGCTGCTGAGCGTAGCTGTATTAGCCCATCCAGTTTATGCATTTGAATTCAAAGACACCCAGCAGCAAACGGTCAAAATTTCGGACTACAAAGGTAAGTGGGTGTTGGTAAATTTTTGGGCGACCTGGTGCGGTCCGTGTCTGGATGAAATTCCCGAGCTGATTGATTTGAACAAAGCGCACAAAGACAAAGATTTGGTGGTGCTCGGTGTGATGATGGATCATGAAACTGCTGCGGATCCGAGCGGCTTTATCGACAAAATGAAAATCGACTATACGATTATTCCCGGCACGGAAGACGCTGTCGCGCAATTTCGGGATGTAACCAATCTGCCCGTCTCATATTTGTATAACAAAAAAGGCGAATTGGTAGAAAAGCATTTCGGTACGGTATCGCGCGAAGGGCTGGAAGAATATATCCGTGATTTCGGCAGGAAAAAAACGCCGTCAAAAAAATTGCTCAAGAAAAAACCCGGTGTGGCCGGCGTAAAAAAATCCGCCGGGGCGTGAGCCGCAGCGGATTTATCACCACCACCACTCAGTAGTTGTCTTCCACATCGCCGAACTTCACCATGCCGTCGCGATTGTGCACGTCGTACACCAGCGGTTTTTCCACTATCCCGTATAAATCCGCCGGCGGAGCGACTAGCTGGCCGACGTCGCGCGTCCACGGTGCAATGGAAAAGCCCGCCACTGCCTGGCTGTCTTTAGTCAGCAGCCGGCCTAGCGGAATTTGCAGGAACACCCCTTTATCAAAATACGGTTTGCCGAAGTTGCCTGACGCAGTCAGGTCTTTGCCATTGGTGCGCGTGTACCACGCGCCCATTTCGATACCGGATGCGAAGCGGCGCTTGAGTTCCAAACGCGCACCGGAATCTTTGGCCATGAAACGACCAGCCCGCACAGTCGCCATCACACCGTAAGGCAATTGATAACGGGTGGACACAATCGCCGTTACCGTCGAGTAGGGCCTGAAGCCGAAAAAGCCGCGCGTATTGCGTTGCTTTAGCCAATCCACTGCCAAGTCAGTGGTGAAATTACCGCTCTTGGGAAGATATAAAACCTGTCCGCCCACGCCGCCGTACATTTCTTCGTATAAGCCTACCGAGCCGCGGGCGAACACGCGTTCGCTCGGGTGGGCATATTTGTTCAATAACAAGCTACTGAGCTTGAATTTTCCATCGCGTTTATACAGCGGAATATCCGAGCGTACGTGGGGCAATTCACTGTTATTGGGCGTGGCCGCGGCTTTGCTGATGTCTTCAGCCAAGGTCAAGTCGGTAGTGCTTTCGAGAAACCATTGATTGCCCAAATTCTTGGTGTATTCGGCACTGAGGAAAATATTGTAATGAAACGCTCCGCTAGGATCGTTCAACAACAAGCTTAATTTAGGCGCAATTTTGATCCGGTTCAGCAGGGAGTCGGTGCGCTTGAGCGAAATTAGATCGCCGTCGTCGTTGAACACGGTTTTGAGTCCCGGTTGATCGTCATCGAGGCCTAGGTACAAATCGTTTTCACTATAGCCCTGATTGACGGCACCGCCGGGAGGGTAGGTGATATTCACGCTGCTTGCCAGTTCCTTGCGCGTAATCTGTCCGTTGAAGTAACGCTGCAGTTGGTTCAGGTCATTAAATTCGTAAGTGATGGCGGGCATTTCTATCACGGTGTAGGTGATGAATATGCGCTTGGTTTCCTGTGGCGATAGCAGTGCGCCGACACGGGCGGCGCGGCCGACGGCGCGCGCTAAATCGGAGATGCGTGCATTGCTGAGTTTGAGATATAAATCAGGGCCGGTGGAACGGATGCCGATATTGGTGAAGTCATCATCGTTGAGCACCCGCGCCAAGCGGTTTTTGTGCACTTTTTCCGACTGCCATTGTTCGTAAGTCGGGCGCGCGGTCACTGTAGTGTAAGGTTCAGGTTCGTTCAGTTTGGGTATGTAGTCCGGCGTTTCCAGCGGAATGGCGACATAAGCATTGCCGGAGTATTGATCTTTTTGACGCGCCAATTGTGCGCCGAGCCAGCCCCATTTGTATTCCAGGCCGAATACCGCGCCGTGACGGCGTTTGTTGGCGCCGGAAATATCACCGGCGAAGTCTTTGGCATAGTCAGTGGCGTCGTATTCGGCAACCAGGCCGATATTTTTACTTTCCGTCGGAAAATAGCGGATGCCGCCGAAGGCGCCTTTAATGCGTCCGCGCCCGGCTCCAATGGTCGCGTTGACCGGTCCGAATTGTTTGGATGCCGCGATATATTCCGTGCCAAAAATTCGTGTGCCGAAAGTGTCTTGTGCTCCGATAGATACCGCAGGCCAGAATTTGCCCTCGGTCAATAATTGCAATTTGATATCGAATTCACGGTCGCGGTAATCGCCGTAGGCGGTGCCAGGAATACCCAATACATCCTTGATGCGCATGAAGCGTCCGGATAGCTCCACGCGCGGTATCGGCGTAAGGCTGGTATAGAGCGGGACATAAGGCTCGCTGACGCTGGTACCTAAACGCCAGGTGCCTACCGGTTCGATATTGGCGTCGGGCATGGCGATGAGGCCGGTTTGTCCCATCAGGTTGGGCTCGGCATAAGCATAGTGCGCGCTCTGCAAA
>JAYVGF010000250.1:0-16143 GCA_043772415.1 Betaproteobacteria bacterium | reverse complement strand
CTGCATGATATGTTCGGCCCCAATGCTTTAGCTCGTTTCGATCGTGATGTGCTGGCGCAACCCGGCGTGACACATGTCGTGGTGCTCGAAGGGATCAATGACCTAGGGTTGCCAGGCGTTTTTGTGCCGGCTGCAGAGACGGTCAGTGCCGACGAAGTCATTACGGGCTTGCAGCAACTGGCCGAACGCGCGCATTCGAAAGGGCTGAAAATATTCAGTGGGACTTTAACGCCATTTAAGGGCACCATCTTTGCTGGATATTTCACGCCTGAGAAGGAAGTTAAACGTCAGGCGATTAATCAATGGATACGCAGCAGCAGAGTCTTCGATGCGGTGATTGATTTTGATCTAGCCACGCGCGACCCAGATCAACCAGCGCGCCTACTGCCAGCCTACGACAGTGGCGATCATTTGCATCCGAATGATGCCGGTTACAAAGCCATGGCTGAAACAGTTGACTTGTCTTTATTTCGCGATGACGAGGACTGAATCTCGCTAACTGAATGGCGCGAATTTGCGAGAGCCCGGAAAACCGGGCTCTTTAATTTTGCGCAGGAAAACCTTGATGCTCTGCTTATTTTGCTTTTTCAACGTCTGTATAACCTTACTCTTGCCCTCACGCGATTGTTTTGGTCAACGAGTAACTTAGAGTGCCGTTGAGCAAATGCTATCAGTTAGGGTAAATCAGAATTGCAATTGGCTTGGCGCTCATGTAGTCTATTTTCGCTTGGCGGAGCTTTATTTTGCTATGTGAAATAACGGCTTTTTGGGCGACAAAATATATTGCATTACAACAATTTCTGCCTGCCAAATGATAGTCCTTTGTTTTTCTTATATATTCTCTGAGGAGTGAATTTAATGAAATTGAAATCCCTGGTTACTGCAGTAGCTTTGACTGTTATGTCCGCTGCTGCTTTTGCTGCAGATCCTATCAAAATCGGTTTGTCCGGTCCTTACACCGGCGGTTCGTCGCCGATGGGCGTGTCTATGCGTGACGGCGTCAAGCTGGCCGCAGCAGAAATCAACGCCAAGGGCGGCATTTTGGGTCGTCAGATTCAGTTGATCGAACGCGATGACGAAGCCAAGAACGAACGCGGCGTCCAAGTTACGCAAGAATTGATCAGCAAAGAAAAAGTTGTGGCTGCATTGGGTTACATCAATACCGGCGTTTCCTTGGCCTCCCAGCGTTTTTATCAGGAAGCAAAAATTCCTGTGTTGAATAACGTGGCAACCGGCTCCATCGTCACCAAACAATTCCTGCCGCCTGAGCATGCTGATAACTACGTGTTCCGTACTTCAGCTAACGACACCATCCAATCCGCGATGATCGTGAGCGAAGCGGTTGATAAGCGCAAGTTAACCAAAGTCGCCATCCTGGCCGATTCGACCAACTATGGTCAATTGGGCAAAGACGATTTGACCAAAGCGCTGACTGCAAAAAACATTACTCCAGTAGCCGTAGAAAAATTCAACATTAAAGACGTGGATATGACCCCACAACTGTTGAAAGCCAAAGCTGCCGGTGCTGAAGCGATTCTGACCTACGCAATCGGTCCTGAGTTGGCACAAATCGCCAACGGAATGGAAAAGCTCGGTTGGAAAGTGCCGATGATTGGCAGCTGGACCTTGTCGATGGCTAACTTTATCGACAACGCCGGTAAAAACGGTGATGGCGCGATCATGCCGCAGACGTTTATCCAGGAAGGCAACACGCCTAAGCGTAAAGCCTTTATCGAGGCTTACACCAAAGCGTACAACCCACCTAACGGCCGTATTCCTTCGCCAGTTTCAGCTGCGCAAGGTTACGATTCCATGTACATTCTGGCTGCTGCCATCAAGCAAGCTGGCGTGACAGACGGGCCGAAAGTGCGTGAAGCATTGGAAAATCTGAGCGAGAAAATCGACGGCGTGGTCGCAACATACGACAAGCCATACACCCACGATGATCACGAAGCGATCAAAATGGGTATGCCGGTGATGGGCATCGTCAAAGATGGCCACGTTGTACGCGCAAACTAAGTACCATTCACGCCTAGGCCTATAAGACCATGGCGTGAGCTTCAGTCCAAGGCCAATCCGAACCGGATTGGCCTTTTTTATAAAATTTTCCCCCGCCTAGCTAGGGCGAACTAAAGAGAAAATACGTCATGGAAAATTTTCTACAACTCATCGTCAGCGGCATCGCCCTCGGTATGATTTACGCGGTGATCGCCTTCGGTTATCAACTGACTTTTGCCACTAGCGGCACATTAAATTTCGGCCAAGGCGAGGCGCTCATGTTAGGTGCGCTAGTCGGCTTGAGCTTGGTGCTTGCGGGAGTTAATTATTGGCTGGCGATTCCTATCGCCATGTTATTCGGCGCGCTGCAAGGTGCGGTGGTAGAGCGGGTGGGTGTACGCCCTGCGATCAAAACCAAATCCGAATTCGGTTGGATCATGTCCACCATCGCATTAGGTATTATTTTCAAAAACGTCGCCGAGAATATTTGGGGCCGCGACGATCTTAAATTCCCCTCGCCGTTTTCCATGGCGCCCATCGACTGGATTTACAAAACCTTCGGCTTCCGTGTGCAAGCGATGGAAATCCTGGTCGTGGTCGGCGCATTGGCCATGATGTTGATGGTCGAAGTATTCAATCGTAAATCGATCTACGGCAAAGCCGTGGTCGCTACCAGCACTGACCGCGACGCGGCGGGCTTGATGGGCATTAACACCGGACTGGTGATTACCTTTTCCTACGCGTTGTCGTCGATGACGGCGGCGTTTGCTGGTGTGTTGATTGCGCCGATTACTTTGACCGGCGCGACCATGGGCTCCGTGTTGGGTTTGAAAGCCTTTGCCGTGGCGATTATCGGCGGCCTCACTTCCGGTCTCGGCGTCATCGTCGGCGGTTTGATTTTGGGCATCGCGGAAACCACGACGGGATTCTATATTTCGACCGGCTACAAAGACGTACCCGGCCTGTTGTTATTGTTGCTGGTGTTGGCTGTCAAGCCCGCCGGATTGTTTGGCAAAACCGCGATCAAGAAAGTGTAAGCCATGAAATCATCTAAAATAATTTTGGGCCTAATCGCCCTGGCGTTAATCATCGCCGCACCGCTGGTGATTAAAAACGACTACTACATTCATCAAATGGTGTTGATCGCCATTTACGCCATTCTGCTGTTCGGCTTGGATATTGTGGTCGGTTATACCGGTGAAGTCTCGCTGGCGCATTCGGCGCTGTTTGGCATAGGCGCTTACACCGCGGGTATCCTAACCTTCAAGTTGGGCTTTCCGTTTTACGCCGCTATCCCATTCAGCATCGTCGTCACCGCGATTTTCGGTTTGATACTCGCCTTGCCTGCGTTACGGGTGACGGGGCCGTATCTGGCGATGGTGACGTTGGCGTTCGGCACGATTGCACAAATTCTGATTAACGAAATGACCTGGCTCACAGAAGGTCCGCTCGGCATCACCATTAAAAAACCTTCGTTCATGGGTTATACCTTCCATGAAAAAGATTATTATTATTTCGTCATTGCGGCATTTTTAGTCGCTCTGTTATTTGTCCATCGCATTCTTAAATCGCATTACGGCCGTGCGTTCACCGCCTTGCGCGGCAGCCCGGTCGCGTCGGATTGTATGGGTGTGAGCGTGTATCGTTATAAAGTGATTGCGTTTGTCATTAGCGCCGCCTTAGCCGGTTTGGCAGGCGGCCTTTACACCTACAACGAACTTTACATCGCGCCGAATACGTTTAACTTCGAGCTGACGATATTGTTTTTGCTTGCCATCATTATGGGCGGACGTAAAACCCGTTCCGGCCCCGTGCTCGGTGCCGCTATAGTTGTGCTACTGCCCAGTTTGCTCGATGACATTGCCTTGTTCCGTTATTTAGCGATTGCAGCGGCGTTGGGTGCAGCATTTTTTACTGTACGCACCTTGGTCACAAAAGATCGTCCGCTAGGCAATGCGATTATTCCGGTGATCGGCGCGGTAGCTTTGGTTGCTGCTGCGTTCACCATGGAAAACATGACCAACTGGCGCATCACCATTTTCGGCTTCCTGATTTTGTTCGTGGTGTACTACTTACAGGAAGGCATCATCGGCTGGATGCGCAGTGTCGTCGCGCACTATAAGCCGGAGTGGGTGCATTACCACGAAGCTATCAGCGATAAAGGCGATGACGAGCACGCTTGGGGCAAACCCGACCACGCGGTCACCGTCAGCGGCAATCTGCTAGAAGCGAAAAAAATTCTTATGCAATTCGGTGGCTTGAAAGCGCTGAACGAAGTGGATTTAAGCGTCGCCAAAGGTTCCATCCACGGTTTGATCGGCCCTAACGGTTCCGGCAAATCGACCATGATGAACGTGCTCACAGGCATTTATACGCCGACAGCCGGTGCCGTGGAATTCAACGGCAACAAAGTCTCCGGCAACACACCATCGTCGATTGCGCTGTCCGGCATCGCGCGTACTTTCCAGAACGTCCAGTTGTTCGGCGAAATGACCGCGATCGAAAACGTGCTGGTCGGTCTGCATCACACTTACCGTAGCAATTTGGCCGACGTCATGTTCAACACCAAAAAATACAGCGGCGAAGAACATGCCGCGCGTGTGCGTGCAGCGAGCATTTTGAAATTTGTTGGCCTGGCAGATTTGGCCAACGAAGAAGCGCGCAACTTGCCTTACGGCAAACAACGCCTGCTCGAAATCGGCCGCGCTTTAGGTCTTGCGCCGACGCTGTTGTTGCTCGACGAACCGGCAGCAGGATTGACCGCGCCGGACATCAAAGAGCTGATCGAAATCATCAAAAAAATCCGCGAGCACGGCATCACCGTCATCCTCATCGAACATCATATGGATGTAGTGATGGGCATCTCCGATACCGTCTCGGTGCTCGACTTCGGCCAGAAAATCGCCGAAGGCAAACCAGCGGAAGTGCAAGCAAATCCTAAAGTCATCGAGGCGTACCTCGGTGGCACAGCGGCTTAAGGAATCATCATGCTAGAAATCAAAAATCTCCAGGCAGCCTACGGCAAAGTGCAAGTGCTACACGGCATTTCGATTGACGTGCCCAAAGGCAAAGTCGTCACCCTTATCGGCTCTAACGGTGCAGGTAAAACGACGACCATGCGCGCTATCTCCGGCATGATCACGCCAACCGGCGGTGAAATAAAATTGGGCGGCAAAGACATCACCGGCCTGCCGTCGCACAAAATCACCAAAGTTGGACTTGCGCATTCACCCGAAGGCCGTCGTGTATTCCCGACGCAGAGCATCACCGATAACTTATTGCTCGGCGCATTCCCACGTCTGGCGATAGGTGGCGGACGTCCACGTGGCGACGTGCAAGCCGACCTGGAAAAAAATCTCGAATTATTTCCGCGCCTGAAAGAACGCCGCAATCAATTGGCCGGCACGCTCTCCGGCGGCGAACAACAAATGCTCGCCATGGCGCGCGCCTTGATGTTGAATCCTGAAGTGTTATTGCTGGACGAACCCTCCATGGGCCTCGCGCCGATATTGGTAGAAGAAGTCTTCACCATCATCAAACGCCTGAAAGAACGCGGCGTCACCATGTTGCTCGTCGAGCAATTCGCAGCAGCGGCGTTGAATGTGGCGGATTATGGCTATGTGATGGAAAACGGCACGATTGCGGTTCATGGCCCTGCGGAACAGTTGAAGAATGATCCGGCGGTGAGAGCGGCTTATTTGGGTGCGGCGCACTAAGAAAATTTGTAGGGTGCGACGTGCGCACGTGCAAGACTTTCAGTTGAGCCCCTAATATAGGTGATAGAAAATGTCCTAGCTCCTTCCCCCTTGACGGGGGAAGGTTGGGATGGGGGTGCGGGTTCAGTTAGCTTGGCTGCACGAGTGAAGCTCTGAACAACATTGCCGGGGGTAGCCCGGCGGCTAGTCACTTTTTTGCTTCGCCAAAAAAGTAACCAAAAAAGGCGAACCCGCCGCGCTGCTTTTGTTTTGTTGGTTTATTGTCGCCGCTATTTCTGCTGCCTATCGGGCGGCGAGAAAACTCGCTCTCACCTTCAATCGAAATCTGCATCAGCGCGTAGCTCAAACAGGTTTTCGCCGACGGCTCCCGATAGGCAGCAGAAATAGCGGCGGCGCAGATGGGTGAGCTATTTTCTCTCCGATTTTATTTCTACTGTCATTCTGAGCGATAGCGAAGAATCTGCTGTTACGCGAATCAAATCAAAACCGAAAAGCAGATCCTTCGCTATCGCTCAGGATGACAAGGGCCGTAGGGTGCGCCGTGCGCACGTGTAAAGCTTGATCCGGCGAGTACAGGATGTAATTCTAAAGTGTAACGCGTGCGCACGGCGCAACTTACAACTGAAGAACGAAGCTCATCCTTCTGGTTAATTCTTAAGAACAAAAACCCGGCGAGTAAACCTCGGCCGGGTTTTTGTTTTAAGCCACAACTATTACTTAGCGGTTTTAGCTTTACGCTTGTGTTTGCGCGATTTTCTCATGGCTGTCTCCAAATTAATCCGTAGAACATCTACGTACTGCAATTAACGATCGGACAGGGAATTTGTTGACATGCCTTACGGCCCGTTTAACCAGAGTGCGCCGACGCGATTCACGTTGTTGATTGTGCCCCATACTTTGTTACAACTTCCCATAATAAATCAACGTGTCATATTCAAACGTGACGCTGTCGTTCACCTGATGTGCGTCAAAAATCTCGCGTAATTTTTTCAACATGGGTTCGTGTTGCGGATGGCCGATGTCGGGGGCGTAGGAGGAGGACATTAGGCGTCCTTGTAAGCGCACGTAATTAAAATGTTGTGCGTAGGGCAGTGAGGCGGTGGCGAATTTTTTTGGGGCGAAAAATTCGGTGATGACTTTTTCGTCGATGTTGCGGTGGTTGACTTCGCGGTAGTCGGTGGAAAATTCCACCAGCAGTTTTTCGTAGGCTTGCAGAAACGGCGTAACGTCGGTTTTTCTGTCATTCCAGATTAGTGCGACGGTGCCACCGGGCTTTAACACACGCACAAATTCTTTACGCGCCTCGATCCGATCAAACCAATGGAAGGCTTGACCGGCTATAATATAATCCATTGATTTATTTGGTAATTTTGTATATTCCGCTGTACCGACTACGCTGACAAAATTTTTGTAGCGGCGTAGAAATTCCTCTCCCGCCTGGCGCATTTCTTTGTTCGGCTCGACGCCATAGACGCGATTGCCGTATTGTAAAAACGGTAGGGTTGATAGGCCAGTGCCGTAGCCTATGTCGGCCACTACCGCTTCTGGTGTCAGCTCGCAATATTTTTCAAGCAGGGGGATAAGTTCGTCGGGATAGCCCGGCCGGGTTTTGACATAGTTATCGACACGGCTGGAAAAACGCGTGGTCGGGTTGGCGCGGGTTGTCATGAAAATATAAAACTCAAATGGGATGCAGAGATTGTATCGCATATAATGGCGCATCTTTTTTAAGCAATCTAATCGCTATGCTATTTGGCATTCCCATCGATTTCTTTTTGTTCGCTGCGACGCTCCTCGGCGTCGCGCTATTTCATCATCGTACTTTGCAAGTAGCGTTGACCGGACTGGTGGTTATCACCTTATATAAGTTACTCATCGCCGGATTCAAAACCGGCGCAGGGTTCAGCGGATTGCTGCTGCACATGCAACACGAATGGGTGATTGTGGTGAACCTGCTTTGTTTGCTGGTCGGCTTTGCTTTGTTATCGAAACATTTTGAACGCACCAACATTCCCGCCGAGCTGCCGAAAATTTTGCCTGACGATTGGAAAGGCGGCTTCATGTTGCTGGTGCTGGTGTTTGTCATGTCGAGTTTTCTCGATAACATCGCCGCTGCGATGATCGGCGGCACCATGGCCGCCTCGGTGTTTCGTAACAAAGTGCATATCGGCTATCTCGCCGCAATCGTTGCCGCCTCGAATGCGGGCGGTTCGGGCAGCGTGGTCGGCGATACCACCACGACCATGATGTGGATCGACGGCGTGGCGCCGCTGAAAGTGTTGGATGCCTATGTTGCCGCCGTGGTCGCATTGTTCATTTTCGGCATCCCCGCCGCGCTCAAGCAACATAAATATTCGCCTATCACCAAAGACGCACCTCCTGGCATCTACATTGACTGGCCGCGCGTTGGTGTCGTCGTCTTTATCCTCGCTGCAGCGATTATCACCAATGTCGTGGTAAATACGCGCTTTAATCATCTGGCCGATCATTTTCCCTTTATCGGCGTCGCGGTCTGGTTGGCAATTTTGATTTCCACGCCGCTGCGCAAGCCGGATTGGAGCGAAGTGCCCGGCGCATTCAAGGGCAGCGTGTTTTTGCTCTCGCTGGTGTTGTGCGCGTCGATGATGCCGGTCGAACATTTGCCCACGCCATCCTGGGCGACAACCTTGGGGCTGGGTTTTGTCTCTGCTGTCTTCGATAATATTCCGCTGACTAAATTGGCCCTGGACCAGAACGGCTACGATTGGGGGATGTTGGCCTACGCGGTCGGCTTCGGTGGCTCGATGCTGTGGTTCGGCTCGTCTGCTGGCGTCGCGCTGGCGAATATTTTTCCCGAAGCAAAATCGGTCGGTGCGTGGGTGCGTCATGGTTGGCCGATAGCGGTAGCGTATGTCGTCGGATTTTTTGTCTTACTCGTTCTAGTAGGGTGGCACCCGGAGCAGAAGGGAAAAAATCTCACGCAAGCAACACCGGCGGTCACGATAGTAAATAACGCGTCAAATTAAAATTAAATAAAAACAAATAGTTGCATTTTGCTGCAATGCAAGCTAAAAAAAGGCATTTCGCCCGTCGAAATCCTGCATCAAAATGTGCGACAGATTGTTAAATCTTCTTTTATACTGACGCACCGGGAATACAACCGGAGACAAGCCTGAATGAAAAACAAGAGCTAATAGCCGGTTGAACATAATCGTTTTTTGTTACCTACCATCCGAGGAGAAGTAAGTCATGAAAGAAAAAGTTACCCCTGCAGCAGTCGTTACAAAAGACACAGCACCTTCCCCATCACGGCGTAAATTTCTCGGTGCCGCGACAGCCGCCGCTGGTGCCAGCACCTTAGCCTTCCCGATGATCGCCAAAGCGGCCGACCCGATTACCATGCGCTGGCAATCTACCTGGCCGGCCAAAGATATTTTCCACGAATACGCTCTCGACTTCGCCAGCAAAGTAAACAATATGTCCGGCGGACGTTTGAAAATCGAAGTATTGCCGGCCGGCGCAGTGGTGAAAGCCTTTGAATTACTTGATGCCGTGAGTAAAGGCACGCTCGACGGCGGCCACGGCGTGTTGGCTTATTGGTACGGTAAAAATTCCGCCTTGGCGTTATGGGGTTCCGGCCCCGCTTTCGGTATGGATCCGAACATGCTGTTGGCATGGCATAACTACGGCGGCGGTAAAGCGCTGCTGGATGAAATCTACAAGAGCCTCAACGTCGATGTGCAGTCTTTCGTCTATGGCCCAATGCCGACCCAACCTTTGGGTTGGTTCAAAAAACCGGTTACCAAGACCGATGACTTCAAAGGTTTGAAGTATCGTACTGTTGGTTTGTCGATTGATATTTTCACCAAGCTGGGCGCAGCGGTAAATGCGATTCCCGGCGGTGAAATTGTCGCGGCAATGGATCGCGGCTTGCTTGACGCAGCCGAATTCAACAATGCCTCCAGCGACAAGCTGCTTGGCTTCCCGGACGTGTCGAAGGTGTGCATGTTGCAATCTTTCCACCAGTCGGGTGAGCAATTCGAAATCGTATTTAACAAACCAAAGTACAATGCACTGCCAACCGAATTGAAATCGATTATTCAATACGCAGTTGAAGCTTCTTCCGCTGACATGAGCTGGAAAGCCATTGACCGTTATTCAAAAGACTATATTGAATTGAAAAACGGCGGCGTCAAGTTCTACAAAACACCGGACTCGATCTTGCAAGACCAACTCAAGGCATGGGACGAAATCATCGCCGCCAAGTCGGCAGAAAATCCACTGTTTGCTAAAGTGCTCGAGTCGCAAAAATCTTTCGCACAGCGCGCAACCTCTTGGCAAAATGACACCATGGTCGATTTCAAAATGGCCACCCGCCATTACTTCGGCAAGAAAGCGTAATACAGTCAGTTGGCCATAAAACGCGCAGCTTTAAGCTGCGCGTTTTTTTTCAGGAATGGCAATCTTAAGGGGCGGCAATGCAGCAACTATTATTAAAAGTGGACAAGTTATCCACCTGGCTGGGACACACCTGCGCCTGGGCCATCGTTGTGCTCACATTCATGATCGGCTGGGAAGTATTTTCGCGTTATGTGCTCAGCAGCCCGCATGCATGGGCGATGGACGCGTCGAACATGTTATACGGTTTGGTGTTCATGATGGCGGGCGCTTATACCTTGTCCAAGAACGGCCATGTGCGCGGCGACGTGCTGTACAGTTTTTTTGAGCCACGCACGCAAGCGCTGTTTGATTTGGTTCTCTATATCGTGTTTTTCATTCCCGGCATCATCGCGCTGGTGTGGGCGGGTTGGGATTATTTCCAGATTTCCCTCGCGCAAAACGAACATTCCTCCATCGCGGCCGATGGCCCGCCGGTGTATCCCTTCAAATTAGTCATTCCGATTGCCGGCGCCATGTTGTTGGTGCAAGGTTTTGTCGAAATCATCCGCTGCATCATTTGCCTGAAGGAAGGCGAATGGCCTTCGCGTGACCATGACGTGGAAGAAGTGGACGTGGAAAAATTAAAAGAAATGGTCCATGTTAAAGACGAAGATATTGCCAAGCTTGATCAATACGTACAGCGGAATGGGAGTTCAAAATGAAAATTAAAAAAGAACTCTGGTTCGGCTTGATCATCATGGCGATGATCGTTTTGCCGACGATACTATTTATGCCATGGACGCACATGTCCAACGGCCATCTTGGTCTGCTTATGTTGTCGCTGGTGGTGGTCGCCATCATGCTTGGTTTCCCGACCGCGTTTACCTTGATGGGTATGGGCATGTTGTTTGCCCTGTTTGCCTTCATGTCCGATCCTTCCATTACTAAACAAGCGGCAATTCAACGCACGCTGGATTTGATGGTGCAGCGGACCTACTCGGTGATGACCAATGACGTGTTGATTTCGATACCCTTGTTTGTGTTCATGGGCTATCTGGTCGAGCGCGCCAACCTGATAGAAAAACTATTCAAATCTTTGCATCTGTCTTTAGCTCGCGTACCCGGCGCATTGGCCGTCGCCACCCTGGTCACTTGCGCGATTTTTGCTACGGCGACGGGTATCGTCGGCGCAGTCGTGACCTTGATGGGTTTGCTCGCATTGCCTGCGATGATGAAAGCCGGTTACAGCATGCGTCTTAGCGCCGGTGTGATTACCGCCGGCGGTTGTTTGGGTATCTTGATTCCGCCATCGGTGATGTTGATTGTGTATGGCGCGACGGCAGGCGTGTCGGTGGTGAAATTGTATGCCGGCGCATTTTTCCCTGGCATCATGTTGGCGCTTTTGTATATTGGTTATGTCATCGTGGTGGCGAAAATCCGGCCGGATATGGCGCCACCTTTGTCTGAGGAAGATCGCAAGGTGCCTTTACCGGCGTTTGCGGAAAAAATGCAAGCGGGCGGCATCAATCACGCGCTGGTTGGTTTGTTCAGCGGCGGAAATCGTTTGGGCGTCAAGGTTCCGAACAGCAACCGCCTGGTTGCCTTGTTGCCATTTCTCGCGATTGCCAGTTTGCTGTTTGCCGTCTGGCATTTCGCTACCTTGCCTGCAGAAGTAGTGGACGCATCCGCTTCGCAAGAAATGGGTCAGGGTTTCGATGCGCCGGATAAAAGTGCTTCCAGCAGCGACTTGCAAGAGCCGCCGAAAGAACTCGGCGGTCTGCAAGAGCCACCGAAGGAGCTAGGCCAGGAGGCAGCGCCAGCACCATCGGCCCCGGTAGCAAAAGAAGCCGCCCAACCTGCCCCGGCCGTCGCCGCAAAAACCGCAGAGACGGTGAAACGCTTACCGGTACCGAGCTGGTTTGTTTATACCGCCGGTATTCTAGGCGCCATTTTAGCGGCAACCTATTTGCTTATGAGCTGGGCGCGGTTTGAAATTTTCAAAATGTTGTTGGGTTCGTTTTTTCCGCTGGCAATCTTGATTCTGTTTGTGCTCGGCTCGATCGTGTTTGGCTTGGCCACACCGACCGAGGCGGCGGCGATAGGCTCCATCGGCGGCTTCCTGCTCGCGGCGGCGTATAAGCGCTTGAATCTGGGCGTGGTGAAAGAGAGTGTGTATCTCACCGCCAAGACCAGCGCGATGGTGTGCTGGCTGTTCGTCGGCTCGTCGATTTTCTCCGCCGCGTTTGCGTTGCTCGGTGGCCAGGAAATTATCGAGACCTGGGTGTTGTCGTTAGGTCTTACGCCGACACAATTCTTGTTGCTGTCGCAGGCGATTATTTTTGTCTTGGGTTGGCCGCTGGAATGGACCGAGATTATCGTGATTTTCATGCCGATCTTTATTCCGTTGTTGACCAAGTTCGGTATCGACCCGCTGTATTTCGGATTGCTCGTCGCGTTGAATTTGCAAACGGCATTCTTGAGCCCACCCGTGGCGATGGCGGCGTTTTATTTGAAGGGCGTCGCACCGCCGCATGTCACGTTGAATCAGATATTTATCGGCATGATGCCGTTCATGATGATACAAGTGGTCGCGCTGGCGCTGTTGTATATATTCCCGGCGATCGGCATGTGGTTACCGAATACTTTATATAAATAAGTTTTGGGTTTTTAATTTGCGGGCAGTGGCATTCAATATTTGAATGCTGTTGCCCGTATTATTTTAGGTAAAATAATCAATGAAATCAAATGCTTACGTAACATTACCTTTTTTCCCCGAAGTACAATCGGCTTTGGCACAACACTTCAATGTGAGCTCGAATCCAGTCAACAAAGTATTGCTTGGCGACGATTTGATTGCGCCAATTTCGCAAGCTGAAGGCGTGATGTGTTCCGTCGTAGATCGCATCGACGAAACATTACTCGCGCGTTGCCCGAAGTTAAAAGCGGTCTGCAATGTCGGCGTTGGTTACAACAACATCGATGTTGCCGCATGTACCCAGCGCGGCATCATGGTCACCAACACGCCGGGCGTGCTCGACGACAGCACCGCCGATCTCGCCTTCGCATTGATGCTCGCCACTGCGCGTCGTATCACCGAAGCCGAAGCGTGGTTGCGTCAAGGCAACTGGAAAGAATGGGATTTTGAATTGCTGCTCGGCGCCGATGTGCATCATGCCACGCTCGGCATCGTCGGCATGGGGCGCATCGGCCAAGCAGTTGCGCGACGCGCGCACGCCTTCGACATGAAAGTGATTTATCACAACCGCAATCGTGTTGCGTCTGACATTGAAGCTACGTGTAACGCGAGCTACGTCGAGCTGGATGATTTATTGCGCCAGTCCGATTTTGTTTTATTGCAATTACCCTACACCAAAGAAACCCATCATCTCATCGGCGCGCGCGAACTGACGTTGATGAAACCCAGCGCGATGCTGATCAATGTCGCGCGCGGCGGCGTGGTCGATGATGCGGCTCTGGTAGAGTCGCTAAAAAATAAACGCATCGCCGGCGCCGGTTTGGATGTATTTGAAAACGAACCGAAATTCCATCCCGGATTTTTGGATTTGAAAAACGTCGTGCTGGTACCGCATATCGGCAGTGCCACCTTGGCGACACGCAAGGCGATGGCGATGACCGCGGCGAACAATCTGATTGCCGCCTTGTCCGGCGAAAAGCCCCCGAATCTGGTTAATCCGCAAGCCTATAAAGTAGGGTAATACCGTAGGTATATTAAGCCTAACCCTACTCCAGACCGTTGCTGCAGCGACTATAATGCTAGTCGAATCGACAACACACTTTTCCTGGAGAAAAAAATCATGATCAAAACGGTGGGCTTTATCGGGCTCGGCATTATGGGCCGCCCCCAGGCGCTTAACCTGATCAAAAGCGGTTACAAACTCAACGTATTCGCGCGTCGTCCGGAATCGATGCAGCCATTGCAGAACGCAGGTGCCACTGTTTGCAGTAGCGCGAAAGAAGCCGCTTCGCTATCAGACATCACTTTCGTCATGGTGGCTGATACGCCTGATGTAGAAGAGATGATCCTCGGTGAGCTCGGCGTAATACAAGGGGCGAAACCCGGTTCCATCATTATCGACATGAGCACCATCTCACCCTCAGCCACGCGTAACATGGCAGAACGCTTGGCGTCGCGCGGTATAGACATGCTCGACGCGCCCGTGTCGGGCGGTGAAGTCGGCGCCATCAACGGCACCCTCTCCATCATGGTCGGCGGCAAAGAAGATGCATTTCAGCGCGTCAAACCGTTGCTCGATTGCATGGGCAAGAACGTCGTACATATCGGCGGTAACGGCGCCGGGCAAGTATGCAAAGCGTGTAATCAAATTGTCGTCGCCGTCACCATCGAAGCGGTCAGCGAAGCGCTCACCTTCGCACGCAAAAATAATGTCGATGCCGCCAAAGTGCGCGAAGCCCTGATGGGCGGATTCGCCGGCAGCAAGATCATGGAAGTCCACGGCAAGCGCATGCTCGACAACGACTTCAAGCCCGGCTTCAAAGTAAAACTGCACCAAAAAGACATGAACATCGTCATGCAAGCAGCGAATCAATTGGGCCTGGCCTTACCCGCCGCGTCGCTAGTGTCGCAACACCTGAATGCTTTGATGGGTGCGGGTGACGCAGAGCTGGATTCATCGGCGATAGTCAAAGTGATCGAGAAAATGAATCGGTAATATTCTTTTCTCCACGGAATTTGTCATCCTGAGCATTGCGAAGGATCTGCTTTTTTGTTTTTTGAAGTAAGGCAAAAGCAGAACACATCAGCCTGAATCAAAAGAATGAACTGAAGATCAAAAGGCGAACGGCTGCAATTGAGGTAGCGTGCAATCGGTACAAACGGCCAGTTCCAGCCCTTCGATTCTTAGACTAAAAGCGGACGGTCGTCGATCGATCAACGGCTGTTGCCGCACTGCTCAGTAGCTGCACAGTTCAAGAATCAAATTCTTACTGCAATCTGGAAATTCATTTAGCCAGCCCATAGACCTTAGGTTCAGGCGGAAGAAGTTAGCTCATTATCCTTGAGCGACGTTTATCCTCGCAATGCAGCACTCACAATAATTTGTTTTCTGCCACCCTCAACCTTGATTTCTTGCGATTTGTTTGCCATATTTAAGTAAGACAATTTCGAATTTTAACCCTATGGCCCAATCAATCGACCAAATACTAAATACTAGTCATTCGATGCAATAATTGGTCAATCTCAACAAGTCCCGAAAGCTATTTCGTCGAAAGAAAACGTACTAAGCTTCTGACGAAATTTGGGTGACCAGTGTGATTTTTTTGAATTTCAAATTGCAATGAATAATTGGATTCCTGTGATCCCAAGTTTTCGTCTATTTTATCTGCTACTTAAAGATGGCGCGTTAAGATGCTACGAAATGTCGTTTATTAAAGGAGCCTGCGATGGTAGATAAAATATTGAGATGTTTTCTAATTTGTGGGGGAGTGTTGTTTTCAAGTGCCTACGCACAGCAAACACAAATAGCACAGCCAGACATAAAGCCTTCCGGTGTTACCAATGGATGCGGCTCCGGCTGGAATCGTCCGTTTGTTCCCAATCGTGTCAACCTAGCTAGGTGCGAGTTTGAAGTTGCTTGTAATACGCACGACATTTGCTATGGTAGATGCGATAGATCTACTTCCAATGAGTGTGAGTACCGAAAGTGCAAAAAGGGCGGCGAGTTATTTGAACAGCAGGTATGCTTTGAACAGCCGTTATTAACAAAAATACTTGAAGCAAAAAATCGCCAGGAAAGTTGTGACAGCAAACTCCAGTCAGATATCACGGAAATAAATCCACAAAACCCGGTTTGCTGGGTATTTTCCCTAGCCTTTTGGGGCGCAGTAAAAGGTTTTGGAGGCGGGTACTTTGCAGGTGCCGACGCTTCTACAACTTTACCAACAGTAGATGCACACAATAGAAAAATTATTATTGATTTTTTAGACCTTGCAAGCGACGATGAGCTAAAAACCTTCGCCGTTCAAGTTCAACAAAACAAAGCAGCCGATTTTAGGCAACCAGTTTTCTACAAAAAAGGAGTTGGAATTACAA
>JAYVGF010000249.1:0-1531 GCA_043772415.1 Betaproteobacteria bacterium | reverse complement strand
CGTTGCGATTTCGGCCGGGGTGCGTTGGCGTCCGTCGCAAGACGTTCCATCCACGCATGTACATCCTCTGCCGCATAGACCGGTGCGCCTTTGTCGATGGCGGCATCGGCGGCAAGCGCTTCTTTCACGAAGGTGCGATAGCGCTCCTCGCGTTCGACCTCGCGCGCGATGGCTTCGATCATCATGCCGTGCGGTGTGCGGTTGGTGGCGCGGGCGAGCTTCGCCACGCGGGCCTTGAGTTTTTCCGGGAGCTTGAGCGTGGTGGGGGAGGGCATGATGATTGGTTCAATGTCAGTCGGAGTATTACCATGGTAACACTCGATACCCGATGCAGCAAACGCACATCGGCAGCATTTTACGTAATCCGGGTGGGATGCTGGTGGGCGCAGCGAACCGCATCAACCGTGAGCGTAATCATGCGGCGTGCGAACCTCGACCGATGCGGTTCCTTCGGCACACCGCATTCTACGCAAGCTAACTCTTTAGGGTAAGGATCCCTACGAACACCCACAGTACCAAAACACCTACTACTGTAACTGTCGGCAATACGAGCATTTTGATCAGAGTTTCATCTTGCGACAGCGCACCCAAAATGAGTGCGGTCAGCCAGGAAAATACAATAATCGCGAAGGTGCCGGAATATAGTTTTTGCCAACTTTCGTAGCTGAGCGGGATAGAATGTTGGTCACCCCATTCCTTCATCACCATTACCTTCATTGGTAGATTGCAACTTTGGGAGTTGTATTTTTCGGGTATGGTGCGAACTCGTGATTGACTCAACGAATCCATGATTTCCTTGTAATTTTTGTGGTCCGTCCGTGCGGTGTCGAATGCGGTGCGCCCCGTTGAATTTCGTGCCAGTACGCTTGCCTTGGCGTCGATCAGTATCTTTACCGTTTCGAGGTGGCTTCTTTGCGCTGCTTTGATAAGCGGAGTCTCACCGTCGCATGCGGCTGCATTGACATTGGCGCCAGCAGCAATAAGGAACTTGACCACCTCTATTTGTCCCGATGCGGCGGCCCAATGCAAAGCGCTGTCTCCATTCATCGCTCGCTCGTCAACGTTGGCGCCGTAACGAAGTAAGCGTTGTAGTATTTCGAGCGACGGTGTTGGATGGGTGTAACTAATCTGAAGTGTCGCGCTTAATAGCGGTTTATTTCCGTATCGTGAATTTGTAACCTGTGCTCCAGCACGTAGTAATAGTTCGACGATTTCCAAATTTCCTCGTTGCGCTGCGGCAGCAAGTGGTGATATGCCGTAATAATTATTTGCGTCAGCACCCGCAGCAAGAAGTTCAGATACTTTTGCGTTATTACTATGGACTGCCGCCGTGTATAGATCGGAGGGTTGTTGCGCCTGGATATGAAAATGTAAAAACCAGCCGATCACCCGGTGAAAGCCCAATGACCAGCACGACGGTTCTGAATGTCCATCTACAAAAGCGAATGGCCATGGAAAGTCCTCGTCAGGCTAACCGACGGATGCGGGCAAGTTAATTTCAACTGTTACACCACTTCGATTTCCCCCATTC
>JAYVGF010000248.1:0-9766 GCA_043772415.1 Betaproteobacteria bacterium | reverse complement strand
TTTATATTCAATAACTTACGTAAGATCGCTTCAGCTTGATCGGCAATAGAAATAAACTCTTTTCCGCGATGGCTCATCTCCATGACGGACATACCGCTGCCGTGCCAATCGAGCATTTCATCACGCACTTTTCCCAGCACTGACTTCGGCAACACCGCCGGACCGGCGGAAAAATTATAAATAGGCGTCACGCTTAGACTTCCTCTTCTTCTTCCGCGATGCGGCTGATGCCGATGAGTTTCTCGTCTTTGCCGGTGTTAATCAACGTCACACCTTGCGTTGAACGGCCCATTTCGCGGATTTCTTTTACGCGGGTGCGGATCAAGATGCCGCCGTCGGTAATCAACATGATCTGATCTTCGGGCCGTACTAACGTGGCCGCCACAATTTTGCCGTTACGTGCGCTGGTCTGGATAGCGATCATACCCTGCGTGCCGCGACCGTGACGCGTGTATTCGGTGATCGAAGTGCGCTTGCCATAGCCATTTTCCGTCGCAGTCAACACCGATTGGGTTTCGTCTTCCGCCACCAGCAAGGCGATCACGCTTTGGTCGGCACCGAGACGCATGCCACGCACACCGCGCGCGGTGCGGCCCATCGGACGCACATCGTTCTCGTCGAAGCGCACAGCCTTGCCGCCATCGGAGAACAACATGACATCGTGCTTGCCGTCGGTAATCGCAACGCCGATGAGGAAGTCATTATCATCCAGCGCGACGGCGATAATGCCGGCTTTACGTGGATTGGAGAAATCCGACAACGGGGTTTTTTTCACCGTACCCATCGACGTGGCCATGAAGACAAAATGGTTTTCGTCGAAGTTTTTTACCGGCAATACGAAAGTGATTTTTTCACCTTCGCTGATTTGCAGCATGTTGACAATAGGCTTGCCGCGGCTGATGCGGCTACCGACCGGCACTTCATACACCTTGACCCAGAACACGCGGCCTTTATTGGAAAAGCACAATATATAGTCATGCGTATTGGCGATAAATAAATTATCAATAAAATCATCTTCTTTGGTCGCCGTCGCTTGCTTACCGCGCCCGCCGCGTTTTTGCGCGCGGTAATCATCCAGCGGTTGCGATTTGATATAACCGCTGTGCGATAAAGTCACCACCATTTCCTGCGCGGCGATCAAATCTTCCATCGACATATCTTGCGTATTGACTACGATTTCACTGCGGCGCTTGTCGCCGAATTGCTGTTTAATCGCTTTGAGTTCGTCGGTGATGATGGCGTTGATACGCGCGGGCTTGGCCAGGATGTCGAGCAAGTCGGCGATCTTTTCCATGATTTCTTTATATTCGCCGACAATCTTGTCTTGCTCAAGGCCGGTCAAGCGCTGCAAACGCAATTCCAAAATCGCCTGCGCTTGCGTGTCGGATAAACGATAGCCTTTTTTGGTTTGGCCGAATTCTTTTGGCAAACCTTCTGGGCGATAAGCGTCGCTCTCAGTGCGCGACAACATATCTTCGACCAATTGCGAGCGCCACAGCTTGGCCATCAAGCCTTCTTTGGCGATGGCGGGCGTGGCGGACGCTTTGATCAGCGCGATGATTTCATCGACGTTCGATAACGCGACGGCGAGACCTTCCAACACATGGCCGCGATCGCGCGCTTTGCGTAATTCAAATGCCGTGCGGCGGGTAACGACTTCGCGCCGATGGCGCAGGAACACTTCCAGGAATTGTTTCAGGTTCAACAAGCGCGGCTGGTTGTCCACCAGCGCCACCATATTCATGCCGAAGGTATCCTGCATTTGCGTTTGTTTATACAGGTTGTTCAGCACCACTTCCGGCACTTCGCCGCGCTTAAGTTCGATCACCGCGCGCATACCGGATTTATCCGACTCGTCGCGCAAATCCGAAATGCCTTCGATTTTTTTATCGCGTACCAGCTCGCCGATTTTGATCAGCAAATTGGCTTTGTTCACTTGATACGGCAGTTCGTCGATGATGATGGACTGACGGCCACCGACTTTATCAATGTCTTCAAAGTGGGTACGAGCGCGCATCACCACGCGGCCGCGGCCAGTGCGATAACCCTGCTTCACATCGGCGGTGCCGTAAATAATACCGGCGGTAGGAAAGTCCGGCGCAGGCACGATTTCGATCAATTCTTCGATGTCGATTTTCGGGTTTTTCAGCAACGCGAAACAAGCGTCGATCACTTCATTCAGATTATGCGGCGGAATATTGGTCGCCATACCGACGGCAATACCGGATGCGCCGTTGACTAATAGATTGGGAAACTTGGCTGGCATCACCAGCGGTTCTTTTTCCGAGCCATCGTAGTTAGGACCGAAATCGACGGTTTCCTTGTCGAGGTCTTCGAGCAATTCGCTGGCGATTTTCGCCATACGGATTTCGGTGTAACGCATCGCCGCCGCGTTATCGCCATCGACCGAGCCGAAGTTACCCTGACCGTCGATCAACGGATAGCGCAGCGAAAAATCCTGCGCCATACGCACGATGGTGTCGTACACCGCTGTGTCGCCGTGCGGGTGGTATTTACCGATCACGTCGCCGACGATACGCGCCGATTTTTTATACGCTTTGTTATATTCATTGCCGAGTTCGTGCATGGCAAATAGCACACGGCGATGCACAGGTTTAAGGCCGTCGCGTGCATCGGGTAGCGCCCGCCCCACGATCACGCTCATGGCGTAATCGAGGTAAGAAGTGCGCATCTCTTCTTCAATGCTAATCGGCAGGGTTTCTTTGGCGAATTGGTCCATAAGGGAGTCTCTAGCTAACTTATTGATTAAATTGAGAATTTATTTGCTTAACCTGTGAATTTTATCACACTTCGCTAGAGTCTGGCGAGTCCATGCTACGCCTAAACTTTCGTTGCAAATACGCAACAAGCTATTCAACGCATCTTGCCCCAAGGGTTGTGTGAAGGGGAAAGTGTTGTGTATCATCAGGTTTGTGTGATGCAGCGCCCGGAATTAAATAGTATTTAACAACGATTCATTTTTGCGGGAGTACAAAGTATGAAAATTTCATTGATAGGCAAGCTCGCGGTGAGCGTTGCAGCGGTTTTTGCTTTAAGCAATAGCCCTGCTTACGCCCACACTGCAGGTGCCGAGGGAACCGCACAGGGCGGCCACTTGCAGGATGCCAACGGCCATCCAGTCAAGACTGGCGCAGCCGGTGATTGCGTTCACTCAGGCGTTGGCGCTAACGGCGGTTACGGCACGGATTGCGCAGTAACGCCTCCTCCACCCCCACCACCCCCTCCTCCACCCCCTCCTCCACCACCGCCCCCACCACCGGCGCCTCCTCCACCCGCGCCTCCGCCTGCACCAGTTCCAGCGCCTGCTCCGGTACCTGTGCCAGCGCCGAGACTGCCTGAGAAGATTTCGTTGTCAGCCGATTCGTTCTTCGACTTCAACAAATCTACCCTCAAGCCAGCCGGCAAAGTAGAGTTGGATGACCTGGTATCTAAGATGCAGCGTGTTTCCGTTGACGGCATCAGCCTCACCGGCCACACCGACAGCATCGGCGGTCCTGCGTACAACCAGAAGCTTTCCGAGCAGCGCGCTGCTGCGGTCAAGGCTTACCTGGTGGGCAAGGGTATCGACGCCAGCAAGATCACCGCTTCAGGCAAAGGCGAAGCCCAACCGCAGGCCAGCAACAAGACTGCAGAAGGACGCCAAACTAACCGTCGTGTGGATATTGAGCTGACCGGTCTCAAACAATAATTAGTCATTGCTTCACTTTAAAACCCCCGCCTTCGTGCGGGGGTTTTTTATTTTCTGCTTTCGTGTAAATTGTCTTTATGCCTAACCAAATTAAAACCGTCGTTCATGCTTCATGGGTCGTGCCGGTAGAGCCTGCCGGCCTTTGCCTGGAAAACCATAGCGTCGCGATTAACACCGCTGGTCGCATCGCCGCCGTATTACCCAGCGTCGAAGCCCAACAAAAATACGCCCAAGCACAGCATATCGATTTGCCCGGCCAAGTGTTAATGCCCGGCTTGATCAATCTCCACAGCCATGCCGCTATGACCGTCATGCGCGGCCTCGCCGACGACTTGCCGTTGATGAAATGGCTGAATGACCGCATCTGGCCGACCGAACAAAAACACGCCGATGCGGAAATGGTTTATGACGGTACGCTGCTTGCCTGCGCGGAAATGTTGTTGGGTGGCGTGACCGGCTTTAACGATATGTATTTTTTCCCCGATGCTTCGGTGCGCGCAGCACTGACAGCAGGTATGCGTTTGACTGCCGGCATCGTCGCCATCGAATTCCCCAATAGCTATTCGTCCGACGCCGCCGACGGCTTACATAAAGGCCTCGCCACGCGCGATACTTATAATGGCGAAGCGTTGATCACCTTCAGCCTCGCGCCGCACGCGCCTTATACCGTGAGCGATACGACGTTCAAACGCATCGTGACCCTGGCCGAACAACTGGATATGACGATCCATATTCATATCCACGAAACGCTGGATGAAGTTACACAAAGCCTGACGCAATACAATTTACGCCCGCTCGCACGCTTGCAAAACCTTGGCGTGCTAGGGCCCAATTTAATTGCTGTCCATGCGGTCCATCTGGAACAAACCGAAATCGACACTCTGGCCAAACTCGGCTGTCATGTAGCCCACTGCCCCGCGTCCAACCTCAAATTGGCGAGCGGTATCGCGCCGGTCGCGCAAATGCTCGACACAGGGCTTAACGTGGGTCTCGGCACCGACGGCGCGGCAAGCAATAACAAGGTGGATATGTTTGGCGAAATGCGTCTGGCGGCGTTGCTGGCCAAAGGCACGAGTGGTCGCGCAGATGTGTTGCCCGCGCATCAAGCTTTGCAAATGGCAACGCTCAATGCTGCCAAAGCTATCGGACAACAAAATGAAACCGGCTCGCTAGTTGCCGGTAAGGCCGCCGACATGATCGCGGTGAATTTATCCGATCTGCAAACCGCACCTTGCTACGATGTGATTTCGCATCTGGTCTATGCCGCGTCGCGCGATCAGGTGACGCATGTGTGGGTCAACGGCGAACTTCAGGTGCAAGATGGCAGACTAACAAAACTCGACACGAACGAATTAGTCGCCAAGGCGCGTCATTGGCAGAAAAAAATCCAGGCAAAAACATGAACATCGACCAAGCAGAAATCGACAAATTCAGCCGCATCGCCAGCAAATGGTGGGATCCCAATAGCGAGTTCAAACCGCTGCACGAGATTAACCCGTTACGCCTTGATTATATTGAGAAAATTTGCAATGGCTTAAGCGGAAAAAACATCGTCGATATCGGCTGTGGCGGCGGTATTTTGAGCGAAAGCATGGCCGCGCGCGGTGCGCATGTCACCGGCATTGATCTCGCGGAAAAACCACTCAAAGTGGCGAAGCTACATTTGCTCGAAAGCGGTCAACAGGTCGATTACCAACTGATTTCCGCCGAAGATTTAGCGCAACAAAAACCGCATCAATTCGATGTGGTGACGTGCATGGAAATGTTGGAGCATGTGCCCGACCCGGCGAGCACCATCAAAGCCTGCGCAAGCTTGGTGAAGCCCGGCGGCCAGGTTTTTTTCTCCACCATCAATCGCAACCCGAAAGCCTATTTGTTCGCCGTCATCGGCGCCGAATATATTTTGAATATGCTGCCTAAAGGAACGCACGATTACGCCAAATTTATCAAGCCGTCCGAACTCGCGGCGATGGCGCGCGAGGCCGGTTTGAATGTCGAACAACTCATCGGCATGACTTACAACCCGCTGAGTAAAATTTACAAACTGGAAGCGGATACCAGCGTCAATTACATCGTCAGCACGCGCGCCGCATGATAGACGCCGTCCTGTTCGACCTCGACGGCACGCTCGCCGACACTGCGCCCGACCTCGGATTTGCTTTGAATAGTCTGCTGATTCGCTATGACCGCGCGCCGCAATCCTTGGAAAAAATCCGCCCGATCGCCTCGCACGGCGCGCGCGGCCTGCTCGAGCTCGGCTTCGGCATTAAACCCAACGATCCCTATTTCGACGAAATGCGCAGCGAGTTTCTCGATTTGTATCTGCACAATATTTGCCGCGAAACCAAGCTTTTCGACGGCATGGAAAATTTGCTCCAACAACTTGAAGCCAAAAAAATAAAATGGGGCGTCGTCACCAACAAACCCAGACGCTTTACCGATCCCTTAATGGTTTTACTCAAACTCGACCAACGCGCAGCCTGCATCGTCAGCGGCGACAGCTACGCGCGACCGAAACCCTACCCCGATTCCATCCTCGGCGCAGCAGCAGAAATGTCCATTGAATCAAACAAGATTGTCTATGTCGGCGACGACGAACGCGACATGCAAGCCGCCCGCGCAGCAGGCACCCATGCCGTCATCGCCAACTGGGGTTATATGGGTACCGGCAACGCGCCGGATAAATGGCCATCCGACGCCACCATCAACCATCCGTCGGATTTGCTTGCGTACCTCGGTACGCAATCTGCTAAAATATAAACATGACAGGGTCTTGTATTTCCCAAACCTGACAGCATGTAATCGAATGTGATGGTAAATTATATGGGGGCGACCTGGCTTCGACGTGGGTTACAAAGCAGAACCGTGCATACCGAGGACCAGCTACCTCGTAAATACAACTGGAAAACTATAGTCGCAAACGACTCTAACTACTCTTTAGCCGCTTAATACCGGTTAAACTCTGCACCGACCGGCCTCTGGGTTGGGTTGAAGGCGCAAGCTAACAACGGCAGAGTCATAAACATGAGGATCGCCTTGCACCGGGTTACTTGATGCAAGGTTAAATTTAGGTAACTCGCGGTTGGAAAGTTTGTCGGTTAATTAGCCAACCGTTAAATAAAATAATCAGACTAAGTATGTAGAGCGGCCTGTAGAGGACTTGCGGACGGGGGTTCGATCCCCCCCGCCTCCACCAAATAGCAGTACAAAGCAGTCCAGCAAAGTGCAAAAAGCCGTTTCCTTCATAGGGAAACGGCTTTTTTCTTGTCCAAAGCCATCCATATTGAATTATTGGCATCCGGGGGCAACTGGGGGCAACATTGGGGGCAAGTGACCCCTAACAAGAAAGTGTTGCCCCCATGCCCTTGACCGACACAGCCATCCGTAACGCCAAGCCATCCGACAAAACCGCCAAGCTTTTTGATAGCGGCGGCTTATATCTGGAAGTCACGCCTGCTGGCGGCAAGTGGTGGCGGCTGAAGTATCGTTTCGAGCAAAAAGAGAAACGAGTGTCGCTTGGGGTTTACCCTGAAGTGACTTTGAAGGAAGCCCGCGACCGGAGAGACGTTGCCCGAAGGCAATTAACTGATGGCATTGACCCCGGTGCAAACCGCAAAGCGGTGAAGGCCACAAAGACGGATCGGGCGGCGAATAGTTTTGAAGTGGTGGCGCGGGAATGGTTTGCGAATCATTCAGCGTCATTGGAACAAGATACAGGGCACGGACTATCCGCCGGTTGGAACGCGACATTTTCCTTTGGATTGGAGCGCGTCCAATATCGGACATAAAAGCGCCGGAACTGTTAGCCGTCGCCCGCCGGGTTGAAAGTCGCGGCGCGGTAGAAACCGCACATCGCGCGCTAGGTAATTGCGGGCAAGTGTTCCGTTACGCCATCGCCACAGGACGCGCCGAACGCGACCCGACGCCTGACTTGCGCGGCGCACTTCCCCCCGCCAAAAGCGGACACTTCGCGGCGGTAACTGAACCGAAGCAAGTGGCCGAATTGCTGAGATTATTTGACAGCTACCGAGGCACGTTAATCGTTGCCAGCGCGTTACGAATCGCGCCGCTGGTGTTTGTCCGACCCGGTGAACTACGTCGCGCGGAATGGGCGCAGATCGATTTGGAAGTGGCGGAATGGCGCTACACCGTCACCAAAACCAACACCGAACCATCGTGCCGCTATCTACGCAAGCCCTCGCCATCCTGCGCGAAATACACCCGCTCACAGGTGAAGGACGATTTGTGTTCCCCGGTGCGCTCAGTCTTGCCCGACCTATGAGCGACGCCGCCATCATCGCCGCCATGCGCACCTTGGGCATAGGCAAGGAAGTCATGAGCGGCCACGGCTTCCGCGCGATGGCGCGTACCATTCTGGATGAAGTCCTAGGCTTCCGCCCCGACTTTATTGAAACCAACTAGCCCACGCCGTGCGTGACCCGAACGGGCGCGCCGACAACCGCACCGCGCACCTACCCGAACGCAAACGCATGATGCAGGCATGGGCGGATTATCTCGACTAGATTAAGGCCGGGGCGGACGTGATACCGCTGCGTGGTTCTAAGTCCTAATCATGGCAAGTCCGTCTGTTGCATATCTTTATATTTGTGTGTATATTTAATTTGCCATGCACTTCAGCTACGACCCACATAAACGAGCCAGCAACCTGAAAAAACATGGCTTGGATTTCAGCGATGCGCAGGGCGTAATTGAAAGCGGACAAACCGTGACCCTTGAAGACCGCCGCTTCGAATATGGCGAAGCCCGTTTCCTCACTTTTGGCCTGCTTCAAGGTGTGGTAATCGCCATCGCCACAGCGGAAACAGACACGACGATACGCATTATTTCCATGCGAAAGGCAAATAAACATGAGCAAAAAATCTACTTCGAAAATCACTGAAGACACGCCTATCAAACAGGCGGACATTGATAGCGGACGGCTGGTGTTACGCAAACGCGGCGCGGGTGGCGCGGTGTTGCCTGCCAAACGAAGAATCAATATTTTTCTCGACACGGCCACTTTGGAATATTTCAAAGCCAAAGCGGGCGAGCGCGGCTACCAAACCCTGATAAACGAAACACTCAAGCAAGCGATACAAGGCGAAAGTATCGAAACAGTCATACGCAAAACTATCCGCGAAGAAATACGCAAAGCAGCTTGAATATGCACAACCCACCTCACCCCGGCTCAACTTTGCGTGAAGATATTTTGCCCGCGCTGAATTTGACAGTTACCGACGCAGCCGCACAGCTTGGCGTCACCCGTGCCGCCTTATCGCGCGTAGTGAATGGCCGTGCCGCTATCTCGTCTGAAATGGCGTTGCGGTTGGAAGGCTGGCTAGGCGTGAAAAATGGCGGCCGGGCTGATTTGTGGGTAGCACAACAAGCCGCTTACGACTTATGGCAAGCGCGTAAAGCCGGAGCGCCGAAAGTAAAGCAAGCGAGCATAGTTGGCCTAGCGGCAAATTGACATGAAGAGCGGTAAGCATATCGTCCGAGGTGGAAATGCAGCGCTGCGCAACCCCAAACGCAAGCCTACCCATCCCGGGGAAATCTTACGCGAAGACGTATTGCCCGCGCGACGCATGACGCAAACCGAATTCGCGCAACGCCTTGGCGTATCGCGCCTTACCGTGTCGGAAATCCTGCACGAAAAACGTCCGGTGTCGGTGGATATGGCCATCCGCTTGGGCAAGTTACTAGGCAACGGCGCAGGGCTATGGCTGCGCATGCAACAATCTCTGGATGTATGGGCGCTGGAACAATCGGGTATTTATGAAAATATTGATCCAGTGGAAGTTAAAGCAGCTTGAAGTCGTCGGTACTTAATACCAGTCAGCCACAGAATAAGTCAGGAAACACTATGAAAAAAATTCTCTCTATTGCACAAGCCCCCGCTGGCCATTGGGTCGGTGACGGTTTTCCTGTTCAATCGATGTTCAGCTATCAACGTAATGCGGAAGCGTTCAGTCCTTTTTTGATGCTGGATTATGCGGCGCCAACTAGCTTTAACGCGAATCCCGGGGACCGTCGCGGCGTCGGCGCGCATCCGCATCG
>JAYVGF010000247.1:0-6418 GCA_043772415.1 Betaproteobacteria bacterium | reverse complement strand
AACCAAAAAAGGCGAACCCGCCGCGCTGCTTTTTGTTTGGTTGTTTTTGTTGTCGCGCTATTTCTGCTGCCTAGCGGGCGTCGAGCACAAACTCGCTGTTACCTTCAATTGATATCTGCATCACCGCGTAGCTCAAACATGTGCTCGCCGACTGCTCCCGCTAGGCAGCAGAAATAGCGGCGGCGCAGATGGGTGAACTATCCTCTCTTCGTATTTATAGCCTGTCATCCTGAGCGAAAGCGAAGGATCTGCTGTTGCGCGCGTGGAATCAAAAGCGAAAAGCAGATCCTTCGCTATCGCTCAGGATGGCATACTCCTTCCCCCTTGACGGGGGAAGGTTGGGATGGGGGTGGAAATGGCCGAATACAGAACCAATCGTCGTCTAAAAGGAGGGCGAGAATCAAACTTCCATACTCGCCTGCACACAGCGCAATACACCGTAATCATACACACCACCTAAAGCCTCAAACACCGGCTTGAGCGCGGCGTTCTCGCTGCCTGCGTCGAGTATGGCTTGTTTTATTTGTTTGATCTGCGTTTCTTCCAAGGCTAAAACTTCGCTGACCTCCACTTCACCTGCTGCGATCGCTTGAGAAATATGTGTATAGATAGTCGTCGCTTTTAATCCACGTGACTCTGCAATCTCATCCGGCGTGAGACCGGTTTTCAGTAAACGTAAAGATTCTATCGCTGTATCGTTTAAACCGCTTACATTAAACTCCTTGTTAACAGTTGCGCTGACGCCAGAAGGTTTAAATGCCCGCTTCCCATCGCCATGCTCAGCGATTACCGCTAAAAACACCTTACCGAATTTTTCCAATTTCTTTTCGCCTACGCCCATCACATCGCCCATTTCTTCCATGGTGCGCGGTTGAGTGGCGTGCATGTCGCGCAAACTGCTGTCGTGAAAAATCACAAATGGCGGCACGCCTTGCTCTTGCGCCAATTTCAAGCGCGCGGCGCGCAAAGCTTCCCATAGCGCGTCGGTCGGCGATGCAACGGATGCGCCACTGCTGCTGCGTTTACCTTTGGCCGTGCGCTTGTCCGCGTCTTTGCGCATCGCCACGGTCTGCTCGCCCTTTAATATCGGACGACTGGACGGCATGAGTTTTAAGCCGCCGTAAGCTTCGGCATCGGCTTCGAGATATCCCGCTGCGACCAATTGACGAAACACGCTTTGCCATTGCGTTGCGGTGTAATTTTTGCCAATGCCGAATACCGGCAATTGGTCATGATTCCATTGCGTCATTTTCGGCGAGGATTTACCCAGCAATACATCGATGAGATGCCCTGCACCGAAACGCTGACCGGTGCGGTAAGCCGATGACAGCGCCATTTTCGCCGCCTCGGTGCCGTCCCAGGTTTGCGGCGGCTCCATGCAATTGTCACAATTCCCGCAGGTCGTCGTGCGCGCTTCGCCGAAATAGCCCAGCAAAGAAATTCTACGGCAACTGGTCGATTCACAAAATCCTAACAACGCATCAAGCTTTTTTCGCTCAACGCGTTTGCGTTCGTCGCCCGCATCGCCGCTGTCGATCATTTGGCGCAACATCACCACATCGCCCAAGCCGTAGGCAAGCCAAGCTTCGGCCGGTTCGCCGTCTCGCCCGGCGCGGCCGGTTTCCTGATAATAGCTTTCCATGCTTTTGGGTAAATCAAGATGCGCGACAAAACGTACATCGGGTTTGTCGATGCCCATGCCAAACGCTATGGTCGCTACCATGATGATGCCGTCTTCGCGTAAAAACCGCGCTTGGTTATTGCGCCGTGTCGTTGCGTCGAGACCCGCGTGGTACGGCAGCGCGGTGAATCCTTGTCGGTTCAACCATTCGGAATTTTCTTCGACTTTTTTGCGTGACAGGCAATACACGATGCCCGCTTCGCCGCGATGGCCTTCCTGCAAAAACTGCGCTAGCTGTTCGCGTGCGGAATTTTTCAGCGTCACGCGATAACGGATATTCGGCCGATCAAAACTGGACACGAACATGCGCGCGTCTTGCAGCGCGAGACGCTCAATAATTTCCACCCGCGTCAGCGCATCGGCGGTCGCGGTGAGCGCGATGCGCGGAATATCCGGAAAGCGTTCGTGCAAGACTGACAGCGCAACGTACTCAGGACGGAAATCATGCCCCCATTGCGACACGCAATGCGCTTCATCGATAGCGAACAGGGAAATCTTGGCCCGCGCCAATAATTGTAAAAAACGCGGCGTGGTCAGGCGCTCCGGTGCGACGTAAAGTAGATCCAGTTCGCCCTTGAGCAATTGCTGTTCGACTTTCGAAGCGGCGTCGGCATCCAAACTCGAATTCAAAAACGCGGCCTTCACGCCCGCCTGCGTCAGCGCGTCCACTTGATCCTGCATCAACGCAATCAGCGGCGAGACAACAATACCCACTCCATCGCGCAACAAAGCGGGAATCTGGAAACACAAAGATTTGCCCCCACCAGTCGGCATCAACACCAAGGCATCGCCGCCTTTTTGTACGTGTTCAATAACCGCAGCTTGCTCGCCGCGAAATTTGGGATAACCGAAAGTGGTTTGTAATATTTTTAGGGCGGACGTCATGGGATTTGTGTTGAATCTATGTAGGTCGGAAGCCGATAGGCGTTCCGACGTATGCGGAGAATTTGATTGGGTCACGTCCGTCGGAACGCGTATTGGCCCCCAACTTGCACAACAAATAATTCAATTAAATCATATAGTTATATTAATTCATTTTGCCAGCAAGAAGTTTCGTACCAATTGTATCTGCGCCTCATCCATCAACATCGGCGCATGACCGGTGTTAGCGATTTCTGCCGATTGCACATTGGTTTTGCCCTGTTTCATTTTTTCTACCGTATCAGCCAACAGCAAATCTGAACTCACGCCGCGCGTAATCAATACCGGGCAAGTGACGTTATTCCAGATCGGCCATAGCGTCACATCGTTTTGCGGCAACTTGAATGGCAGGCTGATGTCGGGATCGTAATTAAAATGGATTTTTCCATCGGCTTTTTTCACTGCCATGTGTTCGGCCAGATGGCGCCACTGCGCATCCGTCAGCGGGCCGAACGGCGCGCTGATGTTGCGCATGGTTTGCTCCAGCGCTTCCACGCTGTCGAAAGCAGGATCGGCACCGACATACGCGCCGATTCGTTCCAATGAAGATTTAGGAATGAACGCACCGACATCATTCAACACCAATTTCGTAATCGGCGTTTTCGGTTGCGACGCGATGAACATCCCAATCAATCCGCCCATCGACGTGCCGACCCACGACACGCTGTCGACATTCAGCCGCGCAATCAGCGCCGCCATGTCCGCCACATAAAGCGGATAACCGTAGTCTTCCTTATATTCCAGCCATTCGCTCTGCCCGCGACCGGGCACGTCAGGGCAAATCACACGGAATTCTTTTTCCAAACCGCGCGCCAGAAAATCAAAATCGCGCCCGTTACGCGTGAGGCCGTGCACGCACACGACCACATCGGGATTTTTTTCATCGCCCCATTCGGTGTAAGCGACGCGATGAAAACCGTGCGGACCTAGCGCAGAAAAATATTTCGATTGCATGGTAATCAGCCCGCGTGTACGTCGAGCAATTCGACTTCAAATACCAGCGTCGCATTCGGCGGAATCACGCGGCCTGCGCCTTGTGCGCCGTAACCGAGTTGCGGCGGTATGGTCAGCTTGCGCACGCCGCCGACTTTCATGCCTTGCACGCCTTCGTCCCAACCTTGAATCACACGGCCCGCGCCGAGCTTGAAGGGAAACGGGTCGTTGCGATCTTTACTCGAATCGAACTTGGTGCCGTCGGTCAGCCAGCCGGTGTAATGCACTGAAGCGATTTGCCCGGCCTTAGCTTCTTCACCTTCGCCGAGTTTGGTATCTTCTATTTGCAGGCCGCTGGCTGTAGTAATGGAAGTCATTGTAACCTCTTGTTTATATTCAATATTTAATCGGGCTGTTATTCGGCATAACAGCTCGCTTTCTGGTAGTAGCATACCGCAAACATTGTTTTATTGCGCCTTGCTAAACACCATTATTTTGCCATTGTAGTCGACCACAATGACATCTTTCGGACCAAAGCGACCGTCGAGGATTTGTTTCGCCAACGGATTTTCGATTTGTGATTGGATCGCGCGCTTCAATGGCCGTGCGCCGTAAATCGGGTCGAAGCCGGCCAGTGCGATTTCTGCCAGCGCGGCATCCGACACCTGCAGCTTCATTTCCATTTGCGCCAAACGTTTGCTTAACGATTGCATTTGTATCGCGGCGATGGATTTAATATTTTTTTCGTCTAGCGCGTGGAACACCACGACTTCATCGATGCGGTTAATGAACTCCGGGCGGAAATGGGTTTTCACTTCACCCATCACGGCGAGTTTGATCACCTGATAATCGTCGCCCGCCATTTGCTGGATCATGTGCGAGCCGAGGTTCGAGGTCATGACGATGACGGTATTCTTGAAATCCACGGTGCGGCCTTGGCCGTCGGTCATGCGGCCATCGTCGAGCACTTGTAATAGCACGTTGAATACATCGGGATGCGCTTTTTCCACTTCGTCGAGCAGTATTACCGAGTAAGGTTTGCGTCGCACCGCTTCGGTGAGATAACCACCCTCCTCGTAACCGACGTAACCCGGCGGCGCGCCGATCAAACGCGCGACGGAATGCTTCTCCATGAATTCGCTCATGTCGATGCGAATGAGATGGTCTTGCGAATCGAACAAAAAATTCGCCAGGGTTTTGCATAACTCCGTTTTACCCACGCCTGTCGGTCCGAGAAATAAAAACGAACCATACGGACGGTTCGGATCAGCAAGACCGGAACGCGAGCGGCGTATCGCGTCACTCACCAGACGCACTGCCTCATCTTGACCGACCACGCGCTCGTGTAATTTCTTTTCCATGTGCAAAAGTTTATCGCGCTCGCCCTGCATCATTTTCGACACGGGTATCCCAGTCGCACGTGACACAACTTCGGCGATTTCTTCCGCGCCGACTTGGGTGCGTAACAGCCTTGGCTTATCCGATTTAGCCTGCGGTTTATCAGCTTGCTTCAATTGCGCTTCGAGTTGCGGTAACTTACCATATTGCAACTCGGAGACTTTTTGCCAATCGCCCTTGCGCGTGGCAGCGTCCATTTCGAGTTTTACTTTTTCCAGCTCTTCTTTAACGTGTTGCGAACCTTGTACCTGGGCTTTTTCGGCTTTCCAGATTTCCTCCAGGTCGGCGTATTCGCGTTCGAGCTTTTTGATTTCGGCTTCGATCAACTCGAAGCGTTTTTTCGACGCGTCGTCTTTTTCTTTTTTTACCGCTTCGCGTTCGATCTTGAGTTGGATGGTACGGCGGTCAAGCTTGTCCATCACTTCCGGCTTGGAATCGATTTCCATTTTGATGCGCGATGCCGCTTCGTCGATCAGATCAATCGCTTTGTCGGGCAAAAAACGATCGGTAATATAGCGATGCGACAATTCCGCTGCCGCGACGATGGCCGGATCGGTGATATCCACGCCATGATGTACTTCGTATTTTTCTTGCAGGCCGCGCAGTATCGCGATGGTGCTTTCCACGCTCGGTTCATCGACCAATACTTTTTGGAAGCGGCGTTCCAGCGCGGCATCTTTTTCGATATATTTACGATACTCGTCCAAAGTCGTCGCGCCGACGCAATGCAACTCGCCGCGCGCGAGCGCGGGTTTGAGCATATTGCCCGCATCCATCGCGCCCTCGGCTTTACCCGCGCCTACCATAGTGTGTAATTCATCAATAAAAACAATGGTTTGGCCTTCATCTTGCGAAAGCTCTTTGAGCACTGCTTTCAAGCGCTCCTCGAACTCGCCGCGATATTTTGCACCGGCCAATAACAGCGCCATGTCGAGCGACAACACGCGTTTACCTTTGAGCGTTTCCGGCACTTCGTCATTGACGATGCGTTGCGCGAGACCTTCAACGATGGCGGTTTTGCCGACACCGGGCTCGCCGATCAACACCGGGTTATTTTTGGTGCGGCGTCCTAAAATTTGAATCACGCGACGAATTTCGTCATCGCGGCCGATCACCGGATCGAGCTTGCCCATGCGTGCGCGTTCGGTTAAATCAATGGTGTATTTTTTCAGCGATTCGCGGCTGCCTTCAGCTTGCTGGTCTTGTACATTTTCGCCGCCGCGCACGGCGCTGATGGCTTGTTCGAGATGTTCGCGCGTGCCGCCGTGTTGCTTAAACAGTTTGCCGGTTTCGCCTTTGTCTTGCGCCAAGGCGAGCAAAAACATTTCCGAGGCGATGAATTGATCCCCACGCTTTTGCGCTTCTTTGTCCGTGACGTTCAACAAGGATTGCAGGTCGCGCGAAATCGTCACCTCGCCGCCGTGCCCTTCGACTTTGGGTAAGCGCGTAATCGACTGAGTCAGCGCGGTTTTGAACGCAGCAACA
>JAYVGF010000246.1:0-4249 GCA_043772415.1 Betaproteobacteria bacterium | reverse complement strand
CAGTAGTGTCATCATTCTGTAACGAAACTTATTTAATCTGGTCGCATAATTGATAAAGTAAATTTTACAAAAGAGCATGCCGCGACTATGGAGACGAGCAACACCACTACCGCGTCGCCCTCAACCCAACACGTTAGCGCTCGTCGCATGCCGCAAGAGTCCGCTGATTTTTTAAACCGTGATCTATGTCAGTTGGAATTTAATCGCAGGGTTCTTGCGCAAGCTGAAGACGCATCCCTGCCGTTACTGGAGCGCCTGCGTTTTTTATGCATCTTCAGTAATAACCTCGATGAATTTTTCGAGATCCGCGTCGCCAGCCTGAAAGAGCAAATCAAATCCAACCCTGAGGAAATCGGGCTGGATGGGCTCACCCCTGCGGCAGTGCATGATCTAGTCAGCGAGCAAACACACGAACTGGTTGAGCGCCAATTTGCCCTGCTGAACGATGTGATCTTGCCCGCGCTGGCAGCGGAAAAAATATTTATTCAATGCCCCAAAGAGTGGAGCCAACAACTCTCTGTATGGGCGCATGATTATTTTCAGCGCGAAGTCCTGCCTTTGTTAACGCCCATCAGCATTCAAGCGGGCCAGGCTTTTCCCCGTATTCTCAACAAAAGTTTGAATTATTTAGTCGAGTTAAGCGGTGAAGACGCCTATGGCCGCGCGGCAGAGTTGGCCATGGTGCCGGCGCCGCGTTCGTTGCCGCGCTTGATACCTGTGCCGGCTGAAGTGGCCGGCAATGAAACGACTTTTGTCACCTTGGCGTCGATTATGCAAGCCAATGTGGATCGGTTGTTTCGCGGTATGCAAGTGGGCGCCATTCACTCATTCAGGCTGACGCGTAACAGTGAGCTGTTTATCAATGAAGAAGAAACGCAAAGTTTGATTGATAAGTTGCGCGGCGAACTTCCGCGCCGCCATTACGGTAATGCCGTCCGGCTCGAAGTATCAAGCGGATTCCCATTGCGATATATTGATTACATTAACAAAAAAATACATCTGGCGAATGAGGATATTTATTTTATAAATGGCTCACTCAATCTCGCACGATGGGTCGATTTGCCCAATATGGTGAACCGTCCGGACTTAAAATTTCTCGAATTCGCTTCCGGTATGCCGCGCGCGCTGCGTCAGCAAAGCGATATTTTTGCCGCCATACGCAAACAAGATATTTTGTTGCATCATCCGTATGAATCTTTTGCGCCGGTAGTGGATTTTATTCGGGCGGCGGCCAATGACCCCGATGTGCTGGCGATACGCCAAACTATTTATCGCACCGGTCATGATTCGGCATTACTCGAAGCGCTGTGTGCTGCGGCAAAACGCGGCAAAGCCACGGTAGCCGTGGTCGAACTGTTCGCGCGTTACGATGAAGAAACTAATGTGAAGTGGGCTGGTCGCCTGGAGCGCGCAGGGGTGAACGTCGTGTACGGCACCTTGGGCATTAAAACGCACGCCAAAATGGCCATGGTGATCCGGCGCGAAAATAATGTACTGAAACGATATGTGCATTTGGGTACGGGAAATTATCATTCGCGTACCGCGCGGGTCTATACCGACTTCGGCTTGTTTACTTGCAACGAGTCGATATGCGCCGACGTGAATGAAATATTTACCCATCTGACCGGCTTGGGCAAAGCAAAAAAATTGCAACAGCTGCACCAATCACCCTTTACCTTGCATGCCATGTTGCTGGCAAAAATAGCGGTTGAAGCTGCTCAGGCAGCGGCAGGGCAGCCCGCCATGATCATCGCTAAAATGAATGCCTTGCTCGATCCGAAAATTATTCGCGCTTTGTACAAAGCATCGCAAGCAGGCGTAAAGATTCATTTGCTGATACGCGGTATGTGCATCTTGCGTCCGGGCGTTCCCGGCCTGTCTGAAAATATTACGGTACGCTCGACCATCGGCCGTTTTCTTGAACACCACCGCATTTTTTATTTTTTTAACCAAGGTGCGGAAGATATTTATTTATCCAGCGCGGATTGGATGGAGCGTAATTTTTTTCGTCGTGTCGAAATTGCATTCCCCGTGCTGGATCGCGGGTTAAAAAAACGCGTCGTTGAAGAAGCCCTCAAGCCTTACTTGAAAGATAACCAACAAGGCTGGTTAATGAATAGCGAAGGCCAATACCGGCAACTATTTGCCCGCACTACTCACTATTCAGCACAAAGTTTTTTGCTGAATAAGCTTAAATTATAGAGAGGAATGTGATGGATTTGATTATTTGGCGTCATGCTGAAGCCGAGGATGGGAATATCGACTTTACGCGAAAGCTGACCGACAAAGGCCGCGTTCATGCGCGGCGCGTTGCCGCTTGGCTGGAAATGAATTTGCCGCGCGATGCACGCGTGCTGGCAAGCCCGGCCAAACGCGCACAACAAACAGTGAAAGCATTGGATTGGGAGTATGAAACTTTCGACTTGCTTGCAGGCGCTTCGGCGCAGGATGTTCTGGATTTAGCCGGTTGGCCCAACGGCAAAAAAACCATCGTAATAGTCGGCCACCAGCCCACGTTAGGACAAGTCGCGGCATTGCTCACGCAAGGTGTCGTGGCGGATATGGCGATTAAAAAGGGGGCAGCGTGGTGGTTTGAAAGCCGTGAAAAAAACAATAAATACGAAACCCGTTTACGCGCGGTAGTCTCGCCGGATTTGTTGCCGGACATATAAACTTAATCGCCGAAATCTACACCGGCTGATTGATGTTTAATCACCAATTTTTTACCCATCGATGCCCACTGCACAACTTCTCGCTCAAGCATGTTTTCAGTCAATGGATTTTGTTCCAGCCACATACCGTCCATATATAAATGAAAAGTCTGCTTGTCTTGCTGACAAGTGAAGGCGGGAAGTGTTTGTTGCACGCGGCTGCGGCATAAGAGCACCGCAATGCGCAGCGCAAACACCATCGCCCATTCCGTTTCATTCAGCGTCATGGTGGAAAGATTATCCAGAGCGCCGCGGTGGGCCAATACCAAAATGGCCAAACGATATTGTTCGGTTTTGGAAAAGCCGGGTAAATCCGCGTTCTGGATAATGTAAGCGCCATGTTTGTGATAACCGCTATAAGCGATAGACAGACCGACTTCATGTAACTGCGCCGCCCATCCCAGAAGTTGCAAGGCGTCTTCCAGGTCGTCTTCCTCCATATCTTTCGCTATTTGCGCAAATAAATCGGTCGCAATTTTTTGCACCTGAATAGCCTGGGGGCGATCGACATGATTACGTTCGGCAAAATGGGCGGCAGTGTCATCACGCATATCGTGGTGGCTGACGCGGCCGGCCAGATCGTACAACACGCCGTGTCGTAACGCGCCATCGGATAATTGAATAGATTCAATATTCAACTCTTGCAAAGCAGCGGACATGATGGCAAAGCCACCCACGATAATGGGCTGCCGATCGGTAGGTAGACCAGGCAAGTTGATTTTATTGATATGTCCTGCCGCAATCAGCGCCGAGCGTAATTGCTTTACCCCGCTACGCGTGATGCTGCCATCGCCCCAGCCGTTTTTTTGCAAAATGTCGGCGATAGTACGCGCAGTGCCGGAAGAGCCTATGGCTTCGTCCCATTTCAGCGCTTTGATATCGCGCGCGATACTGATGATTTCCGAGCTGGCCGCGAGCTCGGCCTGGCGCATAGCCGACGAGGTAATCGCGCCGTTGCCAAAAAACTGCTCGGTATAACTGACGCAGCCCATGTAAAGACTTTCAGCGCGCAACGGCTTCGGGCTTTCGCCGACGATAAATTCCGTCGAGCCGCCGCCGATATCTATCACCAAGCGGCGTTTGTTCATGCTCGGCGTGGTGGCCATGACACCTAGATAAATCAGTCGCGCTTCTTCGCGGCCTGCGATCACTTCTATGGTGCGGCCTAACGCCGCTTCTGCTTTTTTGACAAACGCGGCGCTGTTCTTCGCCACGCGCAATGCATTGGTGCCGACCGCGCGCACTGAATCATCCGGCAAACCACGGATACGTTCAGCAAATTTTTTCAAGCAGGCCAGCGCACGTTCTTCCGCATCAGGGTCGAGTTTTTTGCTGCTGGTGACGCCGGTTCCCAGGCGCACGGATTCCTTGATCGAATCCAGCTCATAAAATTGACCAGCTGCCAGTCGAGCCAATTGCAGGCGAAAACTATTCGAGCCTAAATCAATCGCGGCATACACATCGAGGCTGGAATTTTCTGCTTTGTTTTTTTGCGTCATCGGGGTCGGATAGCTATATATCCGCGCTTGCGCGCGTTT
>JAYVGF010000245.1:0-7400 GCA_043772415.1 Betaproteobacteria bacterium | reverse complement strand
ACGCCGAAGCCGTGAAAGAAAAGATCCACACCAGTCTCGCTGCCCCTTATGTCATTGAAGGCAAAATAATTGCGTTGATGGCAAGTATAGGTTTTGTTATTTATGAAGGAGAAGGAAAATACTGCCAGGATCTGATCAGAGACGCAGATGTAGCGATGTACCTGGCAAAGTCGCGAAACAAGGCGCGAAATTTTATCCATCAGCGAGCGATGGGTAATTAATTTCAATCAGCAGGCGAGGGCGCGAATTTATTTGTCCGACACCAATCAATCCTATCTAACGATATCCGTAGCGCGAAATTCGCGCCAATTTGTTCTGCCCCTTATTTAATCCCAGCGAACGCAAGTATATGTGCGTCAGCGCACCGACAGCGCGGGCGCATGAGCCCATTCTTTTTCCTACTGAATCTGAATCTAAGAAGATTACGTTCCCTGCCGTTCCATTTCTTGCCTGGATGAGATCGGGTACAAGATCGTCCAAGGCACGTAACCTGAAAGGAAGCCAAATGAACACAATCTTCATCAAAAAATCGCCCCATCCGTTAATATGGGCAACAGGCGTCGCCATTATTCTTTTCTGCATGGCTGGCCTGGCAGCGCTTATGGGTTGGATTCCTACCTCGATGGGAAACCCATCTGACTCCGTCAAAATTACCAAAGCTCCGGCAAAAACAGTCCCGGCCAAGCCACACAAGGCTCCTGTAAATACGGCGAGCACCTATACCAAACCTGTGTGTCAGGAATGTGGCGTAATTGAATCCACGCGTGAGATCGATACCGGTGGTAATGCCAGCGGTATCGGTGCAGTCGGCGGCGCAGTGCTAGGTGGCGTGCTTGGACACCAGGTGGGCGATGGCCGCGGTAAGGACGTGGCGACTGTGGCAGGCGCAGTAGGTGGTGCTGTAGCCGGTAATGAAATCGAGAAGCGTAGAAATACAACCAAGCGCTATGAGGTCACCATACGCTTTGATAACGGGACGAGCCGTGTATTCAACGAGGCGAATTCAAACTGGCGCAACGGCGACCATGTGCGCATTACGGGCGGCGTGATTAGGCCAAACGGCTAATGGATCATTTGTACGCATCGGTCGCCTTGGGAGCCGGCATTCCTGTTGCGAAAGAAGAGAGAGGTACAAGATGTCGATATTAAGTTGGTCAGTGCTTGGGTTGGTCATTGGTTTTGTTGCCAATAAGTTGATTAACCATCAGAGCGGGGATCCCCCGCTCAATATGATACTTGGTATGACGGGCGCCCTAGATGGGGGCTTCATGGTTAATTTTTTGGGAATTGAAGGTATTGCAGGGCACGCTGTCTACGATTTGCTCTTGGCAGCCCTAGGCGCGGCAGTCATGATCTTCGTTTGCAACATACTTATTTTTGGCGGTAGTTTCGCCAGATACATGAAATTCAATGCGCATGGCAGAAATTTACTTCTTTGATTGCCTGCCAGTTCGCAAAAAAATTTATGTCCTTTATTATCAGCATTGATACAGGAGCGATTATGAACATTCCATTTAATAAAACATTACGTAGTGGGGCTGTGTTTGCTTTGTTCATCATGGCAAACAGCGGTTTCGCGGTAACGGAGGACGATCGTGAATTGGCCAAGGCAGCCATCCCCGACACTACGCCGCAGGAGTTTTACATTACCGCGATAAGCGAGGCTGGCGGCGCTTATAAAGAGGCCCAAAAAGATTGTAAGGAATTACCTAAGGCGGAGCGGTCAGTTTGCTTGCGAGAAGCAAAAGTCCAATATGACCGCGACATGACCGAAGCGCGCGAGATGAAACGCAACGGTAGCCAACAGTGATTTGAATATCCTGCAGGCAGGATTGGTTGAGTAACAAATTCACGGAGCCTTTTCAACAGGAGACAAATATGTCAAAAGCAACTGCACTGACCGATGTAAAAATTTTACGTAAACACGCCAGGCAAAATATTGACGAGGGCGCTGTAACGGTCGGCTACAACGCTGATCGCGAAACGGTGCTTAAACTTTTAAACCAATCGTTGGCAACCGAAATTGTCTGCGTATTGCGCTACCGGCGACATTATTTTATGGCGAAGGGCATTCACTCCAAAAGCGTTGCTGACGAATTTTTGCTGCACTCCAACGAGGAACAAGGGCACGCAGACGAGATCGCTGCGCGAATCGTCCAACTTGGTGGGGAGCCAAATTTTTCGCCTGACGGACTGTCGAGCCGCAGCCACGCCGAATACGTAGAAGGCACTTCACTGATGGATATGATTAAAGAAGATCTGGTAGCAGAACGCATCGCCATAGATAGCTATCGTGATTTTGTTCAGTATCTAGACAACAAGGATCCGACAACACGACGCTTGCTTGAATCCATCCTGGCTGTGGAAGAAGAGCACGCCGATGACATGGCAGACTTGCTGCAAGGCATGGCTTCAGAAAAAACGTAAATTCACGAGCAACCGGGGGAAGCGAGCATGACGGCGATCTCGCCTGATAGTAACGGTGTCGAAACAGAGGCATCTGCACCTATCGCAGACCCTGATTTGGTTGTGGATTCCACCTTTCCCACACCATTACAGACGCACCAGATACCTATATCGCTGGGTGTCGGCATTCTCGCGGTCATTGCTATTACTGCCGCCCTTTACCTTGCACGTGGTTTTTTTGTGCCTCTGCTGATCGGCATTCTCGCAAGTTATACCTTGCACCCGGTTGTCGACTGGTTAAGCGCCCGGCACATCCCGCGTGCGGCTAGCGCGGCTTTAGTTTTGGTGGCGCTCATGTCGGGAACGTTCTGGACTTCGTTTTCGTTGGGCGATGACGCCACTGCCATGATAGAAAAACTTCCCGAGGCAGCGCGCAAAATACGTCAACAGGTCATCACTTCGCAAGAAGGCGGGCCGACCGCGCTGCAAAAAATACAGGAAGCCGCCACGGAGCTTCAGCGGGCTGCGGCGGATGCGGCGGGTGAGAAAAAAACTGCAGGGCCGAGCTCAGTCATAGCGAAAAGCCGAGAAGGCGAGCCGAGTCCCTGGCTGCGCGATTACTTACTTACCCAGTCCGCGTTGCTGTTCACGGTTATTGCACAAGCCCCGATAGTTGTGTTGCTGACTTATTTTCTATTGGCTTCTGGCGCACACTTCCGGCGCAAGCTGGTGCAATTAGTTGGGCCGTCGCTATCACGCAAGAAGGACGCTGTGCGGATTCTCGATGAGATTGACGTGCAAATCCAACGCTATCTGCTCGCCATGTTGGGCTCGAATGTGCTGGTCGCCCTGAGTACCTGGCTTGCGTTTAGCGCTCTGGGAATGGAGCAAGCAGGCGTATGGGGAATCACGGCCGGCATACTCCATTTCATTCCCTATCTTGGGCCTGTAGTGCTTGCTATCGTAAGCGGCATGGCGGCCTTTATGCAATTTGGCACAGCGCTTCAAGCATTAACTGTTGCAGCTGTATCGTTGCTGGTGGCGACAGCAGTAGGGTCTTTATTCATGACATGGCTGCAGAGCCGCTTTGCGCGTGTCAATGCCAGCGTCCTATTTATAGCCTTACTATTCTTCGGCTGGATGTGGGGAATCTGGGGCTTGTTGCTTGGCGGACCCTTGGTTGCAATTGCCAAAGTAATCTGCGATCGCGTCGAATCATTGAGGCCGCTAGGTGAATTGCTCGGCAAATAAACTGCATGTCTTTGTGCGCTGGCAGACATACTTAAACTATAAATTGCGCTAGATTGAAACCCTAAGTGCGACAGCCTTAGAGCTCAGTACCAGAATCATGCGCAGCATAGCCATGAATAGTGTAGGGCACCGACCGGCCAACATTTTTTTGCTGGCTGGTAATCAACCATCGAAAGGAATTTAATCATGAATTGGGATCGCATAGAAGGTAACTGGATGCAATTCAAGGGCAACGCCAAACAACAATGGGGTAAGCTCACGGATGATCAAATCGAAGTCATCGACGGAAAGCGCGACCACTTGATAGGCAAGATTCAGGAAGTTTACGGCATCACCAAAGAAGCGACGGAGAAGCAAGTGAACGATTGGCTGGGCAGCCAAAAAGATATCGACTAAGTCGAAAAAGGCAAGCTTAATTGACAAAATGCGGGACACAGCGAGCTGTGCCCCGCAACAACAAAATACCACGTAGCAATTCACCCCGATATATCGCTTGCAGGTCTATGAGTACACGAGGGCTCAACAAAAATCACCCGCTCGTGTTCTTTGTTTTGATATATGCTGCGCCCCTTTTTGATTTCTCAGTGTCTAGCTTGGCGCGAGCGCGTTGCCTGACAATATCCCCTTGCCCGATATTGGCGCGACCCTCAGTCCCGCCATTTCGGCGTGCTTATTAATGTGCGCGGAAAATGGCAAAGCTGGCTTGGTGCAGTTTCTTGGCCGCATCTCTGACTACGGCAGAATAAAAAGAAAAAGATGGCTGATCACAGGGTTATTCCTATTGCCAACCGTGTATGTCATCACTTATTTAGTCATGCGACTCGCAGACTATCCGCCTGCGCAGCACCTCAATTTTTCTTCAGTGCTCATTAGCGCGCTGGCGACGTTTTTATAGCCGCAACCTTGGAAGAGATCGGTTTCTCAGCCTTTGCTACCGATGCGTTGCACAAACGGTTTTCAGCCTCGCGACGTCTTTTTTAATTGGCGTGCCTTGGGCGCTGTGGCACCTGCCATCCATGATAAAAATCGACAAGCCTGGCAACTTATTGTTTGGGGACTTTTGGCGAGGTTGCATTCAGGGTGATCACTGTGTGGCTCTATTACAATACAAATTACTCGTTGCTCGCAGTAATACTTGCACACGCAGTTGGCACCACAGATCGATCCGCCTTCCCGGGCGGGCGTCATGGTTATGCGCTCGGAGATAGGGGGATTAGTTATGCCATCATCATCTTCAGTGCAGTTCTTGTCACGGTCTGTTGGGGTAAAAGTACTTTGAGTAAATTTCTCGGGCACCAATCGAAGAGCGGTCACGCCGATGCCTGAGACCAGGACAAACGGGCACCTAACGGGATGTTGTGGTGTTAGCTAACTCGGCATTCGGACGTGTGCTTATGATTAGAATCTGCGACGGGGGTGGGTCGGTTAACGACATACCTATTCGCTGTCAACCACTTCATGCTATAACGTTTTATTTTTAATGAATATATTATTATTTATATTAATCAAATAGTTACAACAATATCCTTGGTGCTTCATTCTGCTTCCCCCGTTAAATTTTTTGCGTAAATGCAGTGCGTGTCCTAGACTGGATTTCTGAATAACAATAACACGCGCCGCCTTCATGCAATCTTTGTTAGCAAAAATAAAATCCCTGATCAGCCGCATTGCCGAAGCGTGGCAATTATTGCGGCTGAGTTTGTTCAGCGGATTGTTCGTCATCCTTGGCGGGATATTTCTGGTGTGGATGCCGCAGGGTCAGGATTTATTGCGCGTCTTAGCCGGCGAAACGCGCAATCCTTATTTCCGTCAGCATCAAGTCTTTTTTGTCATCGCTTCGCTATGTTGGGCGCTTGCGGCCTGGTATTGCGCGCGTGTGTTGATGACGCGGCGCTTGCCCGGCGCTGCGCCCGATAATATGTTTCAGGTGCATGTGCGTATTTGGTTGCCGCGTATTTATGGCGCGCTGGCGCTGTTCTCTTTAGCGCACGGTTTTTGGACGGTGAATGCGAATAACTGGTCGGCGGCATTTGCGTTGCTGACGTTTTTGTTTTTGGTGTACGTGATCAAGCGGCGCGCGTGGTTCGGCAATTTCCCCGGTACGGTTAAAACCCAGTACGATGAGCTTCCGCCGCTCATGCGCAAAATCATCTATGGTTCGCTGGCGACTTCGTTTGTGTTGCTCATGGCGTTTGTCGTGTTTAATGTCCGCCCTGCGCAGTTTATCGGTGCGCAGGCGATTTTACTGACGGCTTTTGCTTCGTGGATTATTTTCGGCAGTTTTGTATTGGTGTTGCTGCCGAAGGTTTATAACTGGCCGTCAATGGCTTTGTTGCCGATATTATTATTTATCATCTTCAGTCCGTTTAACGACAACCATGTGCCGCGCAAGATAAAAAATCCTGTCGCGCTGGATTGCGCCAAAGAATCGAGTAACTCGCGCTGCCAGAACGTGGCGCAGAATTTTTCTGCATGGTTCGCCGCGCGCGATAGCAAATTAACCAATCCTTATTCGGTATATATAGTCGCGGCAGAAGGCGGCGGTATCCGCGCGGCGTATTGGACGGCGTCGGTGTTGGCGGCTTTGCATGAACGCGATAAGGATTTCAGTTCACATGTGTATGCGATCAGCGGCGTCTCTGGTGGCGCGCTGGGAGCGGGGGTTTATACGTCGTTGCTGGCGGAAAATTTTTTAACCGATAAAAATCCAGGCCGTTGCGCAAAAAATTTTATGTCCTGTTCGCGCTCCATTTTGTCGCAGGATTTTATATCGCCGACGCTGGCAGCCTTGCTTTATCCTGATTTGATCCAGCGTTTTATCCCCTTCTCAATAGGCGTATGCGACCGCGCGCGCGCGTTGGAATACTCGTGGGAAAATGCATGGGAAACCGAGACGGGGAATAAACAATTCAGCGCAGGTTTTTTTTCACTATGGCAGGGTAAGGAAACTTCCCTCCCGGCTTTATTTTTGAATGCCACTTTGGTAGAGACCGGCCAGCGCGCGATACTGAGCAACTTGCGCATTGATAAAGCAGAATTCCATGATGCGTTGGATGGCTACGCTGCGCCGCTATACTTGCCTGAGCCGCCTTTATCCACGGCGGTGAATATTTCAGCGCGCTTTACCGCAGTCAGCCCGGCGGCACGCGTGCCGACGGAAAATAGTAATCTGCACCTTGTCGATGGCGGTTACCATGAAAACACCGGCGCGTTGACGGCTTCGGAAATTTTCCGTGCGGTGGAAAAAGTCATTGCGAAAGAAAGCCTGAATGCCAGGCCGGTGATGATTGTGATACGTAATGGGCCGCTTATTAAGCGCGAATATGCGGGCAGCGAATTTTTGGGTGAGCTGTTGCATCCGATCAACGCGGCATTACGCGTGCGCAAAGCGCATTCGACTAATTATCTGGACAGCCTGGCGGCGGCACTTAATCGTCCTGATGAGTCGCAGCAATTTTTTGTCGTTCAACCGCCGGAAGACAGCGCACCAACGCCGCTAGGTTGGTTCATGTCGCTGTCCTCGACTGGTTCACTCGAGCGTAGTCTGGACGATGGCAGCACGGTAAAAAAGCTGGATGATATTGTGGCAGTAATGAAAACACTTCCCCCACCCAAACCGATGCATAAGGAGATGAGAGAATGACTAATTACTATCGCGGTGATGAGGGGTTGATGACCATGGATAACCGGTTTCCGGAAATTTTCTGCGAAGGCGATTCGTGGTTTTCTTATCCGCTTTTACC
>JAYVGF010000244.1:0-4269 GCA_043772415.1 Betaproteobacteria bacterium | reverse complement strand
TCACCGCCTCATCCCGCGGCATCACTTTGCGCGTGACCGGAATATCACGCTTGGCCAATTCCGCCATACGTTTTTCGATGGCGACTAAATCTTCCGGTGTGAATGGACGCTTATAGGAAAAGTCATAATAAAAACCGTTTTCAATTACCGGGCCGATGGTCACTTGCGCATCGGGAAATAATTCTTTCACTGCGTAAGCAAGCAAATGTGCAGTCGAATGGCGTATGACTTCGAGGCCGTCAGCGTCTTTGTCAGTAATGATGGCCAAATCACTATCCGCCTCCATCACAAACGACGTATCGACCACTTTGCCGTTGACCTTGCCCGCCAATGCCGCTTTGGCCAGGCCCGCGCCGATATTGGCCGCGACTTCCGCCACGGAAACCGGCTTGTCAAAAGAACGGACCGAGCCGTCAGGTAATTTTATATTCGGCATACAACCTCTATCTTTCAGACATAAAAAAAGTGCGGTCAGGCCGCACTTTTTAGTTTTACTGCATATTTACACGGAACGTCCGGCTCAACGTCTTGAGTATCAAGCTACCGTTATACGAGTTCGGAAAACCATGTCTATCCTACCGTTATGTTGGTAGGCGCGATTGGACTCGAACCAACGACCCCCACCATGTCAAGGTGGTGCTCTAACCAGCTGAGCTACGCGCCTAAAGAAGACGTATTCTATCTGAAAGCCCTGCCCCATTCAAATTGTTCAAGCGAATCAGACAAATCGCCCTCGCCGTTTAAGCAACATTTATGGCAAGCTTATGGCTACAAACTAATTGCTACGAGCCATGATTTCATCCCTATTCCGATTGTTCCGCGAGTTGCGGCAAAACCTGCGCGGCGGCGCGCGTACCGCATTTTTGTTTCCGCTGAATGAGCCTTTGCGCGTTTCACCGGAACAAATCACCTTGCTGGTGTTGTTGGATATTGCTATTTCGCTGCTGGTTTCTATGGCGTTTAACGGCTGGAGTGGGCACCTCAATATTTACGCCCTGCCGGGCGTGGTATTTTCTGTGCTGCTCAGTTTTATATTTGCGCTCATCGTTGCACGCCTGAATCGGCAACCTTCTTTATTACTCACCATCCCCATCGCGTTTCTCAGCGCAGGCATCGTCATGCGCTTATTTTGCATGACCGTATGGTTGATGGCGGGTTGGTTGCAAAAAGAGCAGGCGCAAAGTTACGTGCAGTGGGTGATTTATTACGGCGCGTTTTTTTGGTGGATATTGATCGCCGCATTTTTTCTATTTCGCTATGCCTCGTCCGGCATCACCAAGCAAGTTTCTGTATGGTCTAAATTTTTTCGCCGACTGCTTTATATCCCGTTGTTTTTATTGATTAATTTAACACCCTCGTATTTAATGCCACGCAATGATTTATGGGAGGCGAAATACGATTCGTCAGGCACAGATCGTTACATCAACTCGATAGATCGCGAAGCAGTATTCCATGACCAACCGCTTTTATTCAGAGCTTCGCTCGACGCATTGGCGCCGGAACGTCCCGGCATTACCGATTTATATTTCGTCGGCTTTGCACCTTACGCAAATGAAGATGTATTCATGAAAGAACTGCGCGTCATCGAACCACTGTTCAAGCAACGCTTTGATACGCAAGATCGTTCAATAGTGTTAATCAACAACCCGCAATCTGCGTCGAACACACCAATAGCCACTGCCACTAATCTGGATTGGACGCTCAACCGCATCAGCAGCCTGATTAACCCTGATGAGGATATCGTTATGCTCTATCTCACCAGCCACGGCTCCAAGCAACACGAACTCTCCGTCAATTTCTGGCCGTTGAAGCTTAACCAAATCACGCCGACCAGCCTGAAAAAAATGTTCGACGACGCCGGCATCAAATGGCGCGTCATCGTCGTGTCGGCCTGCTATTCCGGCGGCTATATTGAGCCGCTCAAAGACGACCACACGTTGATCATGACCGCTTCTGATGCCAACAACACGTCATTTGGTTGCGGCAGCGAATCCGATTTCACTTATTTCGGCAAAGCGGTGTTTGATGAAGAGTTGCGCAAAACTTATTCCTTCACACGAGCGTTCGAGCAAGCCAAGGCCAGCATCCTGACGCGCGAAAAAGCCGAGAACTTCGAGCCATCGAATCCGCAAATCTTTGTCGGCGAAAAAATCGCGGTGAAACTAAAAGAACTGGAAACGCGTTTGGCCCAACTACCGTTAGCGCAAACTGCCGGAGCGTTACCGCATGAAAAATAATCTGGAAAATATCCAAGCCCTCACCTTCGATGTCTTCGGCACCGCGGTCGATTGGCGCGGTAGCATTATGCGTGAGATGAAATTATTGGCGCGAGAAAAAAATATAAAGCTTGATGCAGGCGCATTCGCCGACGGCTGGCGCGCGGGTTATCAGCCTGCTATGCAATGCGTGCGTAGTGGCGATCTGCCGTGGATGAATATCGACGCTTTACACCGAATTATTCTCGATGATTTGCTGAAAGAGTTTTCCATCATCACGTTAACCGACGACGAAAAAATTCATCTGAATAAAGTCTGGCACAGACTCAAACCCTGGCCTGATTCCGTCAGCGGCCTCAAGCGCTTGAAGAAAAAATACATTATCACCACACTTTCCAACGGCAATGTTTCACTGCTCACCAACATGGCCAAATTCGGTGGCTTGCCGTGGGATTGCATCATCTCGGCCGAACTCGCCAAGCATTACAAACCTGATCCCGAAGCCTACCAAATGGCGGCGTCATTACTCGATTTGCAAACCGAACAAGTGTTGATGGTCGCCGCGCACAAAAGCGATTTAGTCGCCGCACAAAAAACCGGCAATCGCACCGCGTTCATCACCCGCCCATTGGAATACGGGCCTGATATCAAAAACGATGTATCGCGCGAAAAAACCTTCGACCTTCATGCGCTGGATTTTAATGATTTGGCGGATCAACTTGGTTGCTAAAAAAGGTACGGCGCAATCCCAATTGCGCCGCATGGCAGAGCTTTCTCTGAATGAGGATTTAAGGCGGCTTACCATTCGGCGCAATAGGGATTGCGCCATACAGATTATTCAATATAATCAAATAGTTACATTAAAGCCGAAATCACTGCTTTCACTGCGCGCATTTCAACTATTTCGCCGACAAACCAGTCAGCAGACCCTTTTGAAATTGACGTACCGCAACATATTTATACCTGGTCAAATGCCCAGCAGACAAACTGTGTCGAACTGAACAATCGCTTCACACAGATTGACGCAATTTGTTAGATTCGCCGCCCATCTCCCTCTTGTTTGCAGTGCAATAGTTTGCGGTATGTTCCTTGCTCAATAATTATCCGTCGGGCATAGCAATGCAACATTTTTTTCGCCTAGTCCGTCAGCACCCGTGGCGGAACCATGCATTTTCCGCCAACTGCAAAGTCAAGCAACAAAAATTATTCATTTTGTTTTTTCAATAATATTTTATGAGGAGGATTACATGGGTTTATTAACTGCATTAGGAATCGTCATCGGTCTGCTGGTCGCCGTCTGGGTGTATGTTTCCGTCGGCATTCCTAGCCTGGGATTGATAGTCTGGGTCGGCGTAATCGGCTGGGCCTCGTTTTATGCCGCCGGTGGTGGCATCACTGGACTTAAAAAGGCCATTGTTTGCAATATCGCAGGCGCAGTCATTGCGGCAATAGCCGCTACTTTAGCTGGCGCAATTGGCGGCGGGTTGCTTGTGCTCTGCGCTTTGCTGGCCGTTGCGGTATTCGTCATGTGCGTCATGGCCAAAGTGGATATCCTGAGTTTTATTCCTGGCTCGTTTCTCGGCGCTGCGGCGTTTTTTGGCTCGGGCGTAAAACTAGATGCGTCAATCGCTATGTTGTTGGTGTCTTTAGTGTGCGGCTCTGTGTTGGGTTACATCTCGGAAGCTGGCGGCAAGTCAATCGCTAAAGCCTGACCTGCTGTAAATTGCTCCATACAAAAAAGCCGCCTCATGCGGCTTTTTTGTTGTGCTTTCATTCACTCAAAATAAAATCACGCGCAGTGTGCATTCAAGTTCAGCATTGAGCCTATGCTATTCTTTACCCATGCCAAACATCCTTGCCATATCGAACCTTTCCAAGACCTACACCTCCGGGTTCAACGCGCTCAAGGGCATTAACCTAGCCATCCGCCGAGGGGAAATATTCGCCCTCCTCGGCCCCAACGGTGCCGGCAAAACGACGCTGATCAATATCATCTGCGGCATCGTCAACCCCAGCAGCGGAACGGTTTCCGTTGACGGCCATGACATCCTGC
>JAYVGF010000243.1:0-4450 GCA_043772415.1 Betaproteobacteria bacterium | reverse complement strand
CTCTCGCGCTGCCGTTGCAGCGTCCCGGCGGCGATAATTTGCCTTTTGTTTATTCGGGGACTTTGGTGGTGCAAGGGCGCGGCACCGCACAAGTGCTGGCCACCGGGATCAAGACTGAGATGGGCAAAATCGGTAAAGCATTGCAAACGCTGACACCTGAAGCCAGCCCGATGCAACGGGAAACGCGCCGCGCTGTGCTGATATTTGCTGCGATTGGATTAACGCTTTGTGCGGTGGTCGTGGTGGTGTATGGCATGACCAGGCAAGATTGGATCGGCGGCCTGCTCGCCGGTATTACGCTGGCGATGGCGAACTTGCCGGAAGAATTCCCGGTCGTGCTGACGGTATTTCTCGCCTTGGGTGCATGGCGCATTTCTAAACAGCAGGTGCTGACGCGGCGCATGCCGGCCATAGAAACGCTCGGCTCGACCACAGTGCTGTGCGTGGATAAAACCGGCACGCTCACGCAAAACCGCATGGCGGTGCGTGAATTATTTGCGAACGGCAGCAGCCACCTGGTCGATACGCAATCCCTGGCGGAAAATTTTCATGAGTTGGTCGAATACAGCATACTCGCCAGTGAGGCCGACCCGTTTGATCCGATGGAGAAAGCCTTCCATGCATTTGGCCAATTGCATTTGCGTGACTTCAGTTCAGAGCACGCGCAGCGGCAGTTGGTGCATGAATATCCATTGTCCACAGAGCTGCTGGCGCGTACGCATGTATGGCAAGAAAGTATCAATAAAATCAATAAAATCAATAAGTTATATATTGTCGCATGTAAGGGCGCGCCGGAAGCGATTGCCGCTTTGTGTCACTTGAATGCGTCGCAAATAACGGAGATGGAGAACCAAGTGCAGCGCATGGCGAGTGAGGGATTGCGCGTGCTGGCGGTGGCGAAAGCGTCTCATCAAGCGAGTCCGCCAGAGAGTAGCTGGCCTGCGACTGTGCACGATTTCGATTTCAGTTTTCTCGGGCTGATTGGTTTGGCTGATCCGATTAGGCCCAGCGTGCCGCCTGCGTTACGGCAGTGTTATGAAGCGGGCATCCGCACCGTGATGATCACCGGCGATTATCCGGTAACCGCTCAAGCCATTGCGCGCCAGATTGGTTTGCAGCCGAACGACCAGACCATCACCGGCGCCGAAATGCAGCAAATGAGCGACGCTGAATTGCAAACGCGCATCGGTCATGTGAATATTTTCGCGCGCATCATGCCGGAGCAAAAATTGAGCTTGGTGCAGGCATTCAAAGCCAATGGCGAAATTGTTGCCATGACTGGCGATGGCGTCAACGACGCGCCCGCGCTCAAGGCGGCGCATATCGGCGTGGCGATGGGCGAACGCGGTACTGATGTGGCGCGCGAAGCTGCATCGCTGGTGTTATTGCGCGACGATTTCGCATCGATAGTGCATGCCGTCGAATTGGGCCGGCGTATTTTCGACAATATCCAGAAGGCCATGGGATACATCATCGCCGTGCATGTACCCACTGCCGGCATGGCGCTGCTACCGTTGTTGTTCGGCTGGCCGCTGGTATTTTTCCCGGTGCATATCGTATTCCTGGAATTCATCATTGATCCTGCCTGCTCCATCGTATTTGAAGCCGAGCCGGCCGGTAAAAATACCATGCAGCGTCCGCCGCGCAAAGCTGAACATCATTTACTCAACTCCAACGTGGTATTGGCCAGCTTGTTGCAGGGAGCGGGTGTGCTGGCGGCAATTTGTTTATTGTATTGGGGCGTGTTGCAAATCGGGGTGTCAGACGAGTTAGCCAGAACCTATGCGTTCACGGCAATTGTGTTCGGCAACATGGGGATGATTTTTTCCAACCTGGCGCGGCATGAAACTTTTCTCACCGTCCTGCGCGCGCCCAACCCGGCGCTGTGGTGGATCATAGCGGGCACGCTAATTGCGCTGGCGTTCGTCATTTATGCGCCGCCCGCGCAAGCTTTGTTCCGTTTTGCACCGCCACCCATTGGAGGGCTGGGCCTATGCTTGCTCGCCGCTGTGGTCGGCCTGTGGTGGTTCGAATTAGCGCTACGATTTAACCCGTTCAAGAAAAACGGCAAAGCATCTCCTGGCTGATTCATTGAGGCGGGTTTGATCTGCATCAATCAAGCGTTAGGCTCAGGCGTTATTCTTAACACCGAAACGTTTCTGCTGAAAGGAGAAATCATGAACTTAGGCGATGAGATGAGGGGAAAACGCATGGACATGATGCAAAACATGACGCCGCAGATGCTCGAATACCCGCTGCAAAAAGACAAAGCCGCAGCCGAGGCTCAGCGGAAATAACCAGCATCAGGTAGTCGCTATGAATCAGCTAGGCGAAGAGCAAGCTTTCTCCCGTGCAACGCAGGTAATGATTACTGCTGGCGGGGTGCAATTGCCCGGCACATTGACCTTGCCGGGCGGTGCAAAGTCGGTGGTGTTATTCGCCCACGGCAGCGGCAGCTCGCGCCACAGCCCTCGTAATATTCTTGTCGCCGGTGTATTGCATGCTTCGCTTATCGGCAGCCTGCTGATGGACTTATTGACGCCGGCCGAAGACGCTCATTATTCAACCCGTTTCGACATCGGACTGCTGACGTCACGATTGGTCAGCGCAAGCTATTGGCTTGAAACGGCTAAACCCACCACAAAATTAAAAATCGGCTATTTCGGCGCCAGCACCGGCGCTGCGGCGGCGTTGCAGGCGGCGGCGCAATTCGGCGGGGAAATCGGCGCCGTCGTGTCGCGCGGCGGACGCCCCGACCTGGCCGGAGGAGACGCGCTGACAAAAGTGCACGCACCCACGTTACTGATAGTAGGCGGGCACGACGGCGAAGTCGTCGAACTCAATCGCGCAGCATACAGTTTATTGAAATACGAAAAACAACTCTCTATTATTCCCGGCGCTACGCATTTGTTTGAAGAGCCGGGCAAGCTGGAAGAAGTGGCGCAGCAGGCAACGGAGTGGTTTAAGAAACATCTTGATTAAAGGCTGGATTACGTAAGACGAAACCGGCATGCCTATCAATAAAAATCATCAGAAAAACCTGATCTCGGTCGGCGTCTCATAGCTTTGAGCCAGGCTTTAACCTTCTTTAAGTCCTTAAATTCGAGCAAGTCATTTTTCAGACTGCGGATAGTGCGCCGGGTTTCGGCGATGTCGGCGTCGAGGCGGCGCATGATGGTGTTGGGTGATAGCTGGTCATATGGGTTGTAGCCAAATTGCGCCATGAACATGTCTTCGGTGTAAAAAATTTCCTGATCCAATTCGATCAGTTGCTCTTTCAATATCTTATTGAAGTGCTTGAGCCGGTCTTCGCTGATGTTGTCTAGGGTGGATTGGTCGATGTGTTCGAGTTCGAGCTGCAATTCCAAGAGCAGTAACAGGTTCTTTTTGTCATAGGCCTGGTTCACGCGTTGCATCAAGGCCGTTTTGCGTTGACGTTCCTCAGGGTCGGGCTCGCGGTCGGGATGCAGGGCGCTGACCAGTTTGCGGAATACTTCTTTGATGGTTTGGCTGAGTTGTTGCGCTTCCGCTTCCAGCTTGGCTTCTTTGGCGAGTTGCTTGGCGGTTTTTTTTCGGGTGGGTTGATTTTCTTGCTCTGTCTGGCGCGACGCTTCGCGCTGCGCCTGCTGTTCATGCAGACGTTGCTGGGCTCGCCGCAATAAATCATCGTGTGAGTCTAGGTCCAGGTCATCGCCCAGATCTACGCCCAGTTCGGCTTCGAACAGGGATTTCATGCCCTTGAGCGCGGCAGCTTGTTCTTCTTCGTAATCAGAGCCGCTGTGCTTGTTATAGAGGGTGATCAATTCAGCGTCGTCCCGCTCTGCCGCCAAATCACTGGCCATCTGGCTAATCAACTCGCCGAGCATGCGGCGCTCGCTTGAGGTCATGCCTTTTTGCTCGCTGACACGATCAAGGTTGAACACAATTTCTACATGTAGGTCTTGCAGGGTAGTGAGCAAGGGCGATAGATCACCGGCGTATTTTTGCTGATATACCGGAATCGCCTCCTGCCAGGCGGCCAAGGCGGTGCGCTTGGCCTGAATTTGTTTGGTCAGGGTATTGAAGGTCTTTTGCGCTTTGGATAATGGAGCCTGGTCCTGGCTCGTTGCGATGCTGATAATTTTGGTAGGGGCTTTAGGCATAGGAAAGTAAATAATTTTATGGGCGGATAATTCGCGTGGCCTTCCTGAGCCAGGCAGTTAAGAATAAATCCGATTATAGCGCTGGTTAATGCAAGGGTGTTTGGCGAAATTAACCGTGTGGTGACGCAAAGTTTGGCTGAAGCCGTATCAGGGCAGGGGCTGATTCTTGGACGCGATTTGCAAAATCTCTATGACTTCCCTGTCTTCCACCTGTGGAAATTCCCGGTAAAACTGACCCACCGCGTAAAAACCATGCGGGCTGTGCAGACAGATAATTTTGTCCGCATACTGCGCGACTTTATCCAAGG
>JAYVGF010000242.1:0-3392 GCA_043772415.1 Betaproteobacteria bacterium | reverse complement strand
GCGTCTTCCGCCATCTGCACATCAAGCTAAATTTTTTTAAGTGGTTCTGTAACAGAAGTGGTGCAATAAAACTGAAAGCCAAGGCTTCACGGCAATCGCAATAATTTTTCCAACCAGGAGGTACTTAAAATGAACAAACGTAACCTGCTTCAACTCGCAGTATGCAGCGCTCTCACCGTACTTGCCGCCCCCGCGCAAGCGATCAGCTTCACCCAAGGCGACTGGACTATGGATATCAACGGAACGGTGAATGCTTTTTATACCAACACCGATTGCAGCAACAAAGCAGGGGCTTCGCAATGGGCCACTTTGTCAGCATGTAATTCGGGCAATCAAACCACATCGATTCAAAATGGTTTGTTGCCGGGCATCATCAGCTTGGTCGCCACTACGCGCCAAAGCGATCTGGACATCAAAGGCCATTTCGGTTTTGCGCCCGGCACATCAAATTTTGACCCTGGCACAGCCGCTGCCCCTAACCAAAGAGTGGCCGGCGCGCAGCCTGTAGGCGATATGCGTATTGTGTATCTGAGCTTCGGCGATAAAAGCTGGGGTTCGGTCAAATTGGGTCGCGACATCGGCTTGTTCCAGCAACAAGCTATTCTCAACGACATGACATTGCTGGGCGTGGGAGGTAATGCAGTTGCAGCCGGTGCAGGCAATACGACCACAGGCATGATAGGCAAAGGGTATATGTACACGGCCTTCCAGCCGCAAATCACTTATTCCTCGCCGAATTATTCCGGCTTCCAGGGTTCCATTGGTGTTTTCCAGCCTCTGGATATTGACGCATTCAATATTCACAAAAGCCCCATGCTGCAAGGCCTCGCCAGCTACGATTTTCCCGCATCGGGCGGCATGACGGGTAAGGCGTGGGCATCCTTTGTCAACCAAAGCAGCACAGAGAGTAGCACTTTGACTGGGTCTGCCTCTGCGTCCGGCTTTGAGCTCGGCGGCAAATTCGGCATCGCCGGCTTTGAAGCCATGCTGGTAGGTTTTGACGGGAAGGGCATCGGCGATGCACTGTTATTTTTGAATGGCACTGATGCCGCAGGCAACACCCAGAAAACCCAAGGCTTCCTCGGCCAATTGACCTACAAACCACCAGGCTTGAATACCAAGTTCGGTATCAATTTCGGCGAAACCAAAAACAAGGATGTTGCCGGCTCCAAAAATTCGGCAATGACTTTGGGTGTGTATCACAGCCTGACGAAGAGTGTGACTTTGGTCGGCGAATACATCGATGAAAAAACCAAACAGTCGGCTGCACCGGACGAAGCCAACGCCAAAACCTTCGCCCTCGGCGCAATCCTGTTTTTCTAAAATAGCTTCAGCAAAATAAAGAAGTACTAAATCCAACGGCACCTTCGGGTGCCGATTTTTTGTGCTGATTTTGTAGGGTGCGCCGCGCGCACGCGTTGCGGTGGTTCAAACATCGTATAGCGCAATTTTCTACCTCTGCGCTCCTATGCCCCGCCATAGGACTGAAGCAAGACATCTATAATTCTCCATGCGATTGATGAATAGACCGCCTTAAGCGTGCGCGCGGCGCACCCTACTTTCATTCACCCCCACTTTTTGACAACTCGTCGCATTTTGATGGTGGCTTACATCACGCGCACCGATACTGGCTCCACTGATCCACAAGGAGCCCTCCATGACCGTCTTCCAATTCATACTCGTATTACACGTCATTTTCGGCATCATCGCCTTCACTTCCGCGCCCGGCGCGATGATGACTAAAAAAGGCAGCTTGTGGCACAAGCGTTTCGGCAGCGCGTTTTTTTACGCCATGATGGCGGTGGCTGCTTCGGCGTTTATTTTGTGGACTTTAGGCTCGCAGTTATTTTTGATGCTGCTTGCCGTATTCAGTTTCTATCTCGCCTTCAGCGGTTATCGCGCGGTGAAAATAAAAAATGGCACTGCAGAAAAAATCGACTGGTTAGTCGCAGGCGCAGCGTTGCTGGCAGGAAAAGGCTTGGTCATCATGGGTGCGATGACGCTATATAAAGGCGACAGCTTCGGTTTCGTCGCCTTGGCGCTTGGCGCCGGCTGCGCAGACAGCGCTGCGCGCGACCTGTTGCGCTTCACTCGTCCCGTCACTGACCGGCAAGCTTGGCTCATCAACCATCTAACCAAAATGCTCGGCGCCTATATCGCCACGGTGACGGCAGTCTCTGCGGTGAATTTTCATTTTCTACCACCGGTGTGGCGCTGGTTGTGGCCGAGCATTGTCATCGCGCCGTTCATATTTATGTGGGTGCGCAAGTATCGTATGCGAACCACAAGCACCAGCAAAGTAAGCGCCTAAAATAATCCCATCTTGAGAAGTAAAAAGGAGTCACCATGATGAGTGAAATAATGACACGCACGCCGGTTTGGGTTTTCGGACTACTGGTTGTGCTTATCTATTTTGGCGTAGTGCAAGCCAAAACCCGCGCCGTGCCCAAACGCCGCGTCGCCATTTTGCCTGTAGTGATGATCGGCCTGTCGTTATCAGGCATTTTTTCCGCGTTCGGCACAAACAGCATCGCCATCATGACGTGGCTCGCCGCTCTAATTTTCGTTTTGTTGGTCAGCACGACTATCAAACCCAATGACCACATCACTTTTTCAACCGCAGCGCAAAAGTTTAATGTTCCCGGAAGCTGGATACCCATGCAGTTAATGCTGGCGATATTTATTACCAAATATGTTGTTGCAGTGGTACTTGCCTATAATTCCAATCTGAGTCATTCGGTTGGTTTTATTACCAGCGTGAGTTTCATCTATGGATTTTTGAGCAGTATATTTTTTGCGCGGGCATGGCGTGTGTGGGCTACGCAGAAAAACGCTGTGGCATAGAGCTCATGGGCTGTATAATTTATTTATATTAATCAAATAGTTATATAATAATTTAATGATTACGACCGATACAGGTTTTCGCACATGGTTTGAACAAGCCAACTGGCCGCGCTCTTTTTTACACACCGCGTTGTTCAATACTTTTATCGCCGTATTTTTGTGGGGCATAGGCTTTGTCGGCAAAAACCAATTCATGCACGGCTTTATTATTTCGCAGTGCATAGGCCTGTCCATCAATTCGCTATTCTTTGTCAGTTGTCACCTGAGCATTCGTCTTTTCAGCGGGCACTTCTGGATAATCTTCATGGCTGTCGCTATTTTACTGGGCTCGCTGTTTGGATTTTGGCTGGCCGCACAGATCCTCGGTTTTGATTTTTACAAAGCCGTTGTTTCAGGTTGGCGCGGGTTTGTTTCGGTTTTAGTAATCAGCCTGGTATTCAGCGTCATACTCAGTTATTTTTATTATTCCACGGCGAAAATTGCGCAAACCCAAGCCGAAGCACAAAAGGAACGGGCCGAACGTTTGGCAAATGAAAATAAATTGACTG
>JAYVGF010000241.1:0-8999 GCA_043772415.1 Betaproteobacteria bacterium | reverse complement strand
CCTCAACCTGCTTAATTCGACAACACTATGAAATTTCTCGTCACCGGCGGCGCCGGCTTTATCGGCTCACATCTTGTTGAAGCGCTGCTGCTGCAAGGGCATCAAGTAAAAGTTTTCGACAATTTTTCTGCCGGTAAAGCGTCGAACTTGGCACCGCTGAAATCCGCTTCGCTGGAAATCATCATCGGCGATATCGCGGATGAAAAATTATTACAGCTTGCGGCCGCGGGTGTCGATGGCATTTTCCATCTGGCGGCTGTCGTGTCGGTGCAGTTATCGATAGAGCGGCCGACTGAGTGTTCGCGTACGAACGCATTGGGAACGATGAATGTATTTGAAGCCGCGCGCAAAGCCAAAATCCCGCGCGTGGTATATGCCAGCTCCGCCGCAATATACGGTGACAATACCAATCTGCCGTTGTCCGAAGTTGAAACACCGGCACCTTTATCGCCTTACGGAATGGATAAATGGTACGGCGAAAATATCGCGCGCTTATATTCTCATTTGCACGGTGTCACGTCGGCAGGGCTGCGCTTTTTTAATGTCTATGGCCCACGGCAAGATCCGAAGTCGCCCTACTCCGGCGTGATCTCGATTTTTCTCGAAGCCGCGCGGCAAGGCAAAGAACTGACCATTTTCGGCGACGGCGAACAGAGCCGGGATTTTATTTATGTAAAAGATGTCGTCGCGGCCATGCTACTTGCCATGAACAGCGCGGACAAAAATGCAGACATTTTTAATGTCGCCAGCGGAACGGAATTGACGCTCAATCAGTTGGTAGAGACCATCGGGCTGTCGTTGCCTAAAGCGATCCAGAAAAAACATCAGCTGCCCCGCGCAGGCGATATCATCAAATCAGTTGCCGACGTGTCGCATATCCGCACGGTATTGGGTTACCGCGCCCGTCATGGCTTAACCGATGGGATAAAACTAACCTTTGACTCATTAGCTTGTTAAGATGATCTATTATTCATTAAATCTTCAGCCAACTTCAACGGATTCCCATTATCTTACTCAGACCTGCGATATAATCTGCACTTAGTCAATTTAACATAACTTATTGATTTTAATAACAATTTCATACTGCCTCTTGATACCAATTTTCATATCTGGGTACATGACTGTATGAAGTATGCGGGTATCTTCGCATTCCCAAAAGTTTGTTCTATCAGTACCATTCAGTAGAAATCGCTTGTCAGCATGTAATTTATTGGCGTAAGCACCAGAAAAAATCTTCCCGCACAATTAACCGGACTATGAAATGAATACAAGCAAATCAAAAATCGCTCTCATCACAGGCGTTACCGGCCAAGACGGAGCCTACCTCGCCGAATTTCTCTTGAAAAAAGGCTACATCGTTCACGGCATCAAACGTCGCACGTCCCTGTTCAATACCGATCGTATTGATCACCTGTATCAAGACCCCCATGTCAGCGCGCGCAATTTCATTTTGCATTACGGCGATATGACTGATTCGTCTTCTTTAGTGCGCATCATCCAGGAAGTGCAACCGGATGAAATTTACAATCTAGCCGCGCAGAGCCATGTAGCGGTGTCGTTCGAAGAACCCGAATACACTGCCAACTCTGACGCCCTGGGTGCTTTGCGCATACTCGAAGCCATGCGTATTCTCAAGCTGGAAAAGAAAACGCGTTTTTACCAAGCTTCAACTTCCGAACTGTACGGCTTGGTGCAGGAAATTCCGCAAAAAGAAACCACGCCGTTTTACCCGCGTTCGCCTTATGCCGTGGCGAAGCTTTACGCTTACTGGATTACCGTCAATTACCGCGAAGCCTACGGCATGTATGCCTGCAACGGGATCCTGTTCAACCACGAATCGCCTACCCGCGGCGAAACCTTCGTTACGCGCAAAATTACCCGCGCGTTATCGCGCATCAAGCTCGGCCTGCAGGATTGCCTATACTTGGGCAATATGGACTCCCTGCGCGACTGGGGCCACGCCAAGGACTATGTCGAAATGCAATGGCTGATGTTGCAACAAGAACAAGCGGAAGACTTCGTCATCGCCACCGGCGTGCAGTACAGCGTACGCGATTTTGTTAACGCCGCCGCCAAAGAATTGGGCATCAAAATCACCTGGAAAGGCACCGGCGTGGATGAAAAAGGTTTTGACGACAAAGGCAAATGCATAGTCGCTGTTGATCCGCGTTATTTCCGTCCGACTGAAGTCGAAACTTTATTGGGCGACGCGACCAAAGCACACCAAAAATTGGGCTGGAAACCGAAAATTACTTTCGATCAACTGGTCGCGGAAATGGTACGTGAAGATTTGAAATCGTCCGAACGCGACGAGCTAGTGAAAAAACACGGCTTTGCCGCTTATGATTTCCATGAGTAATAATATGCAAAAGCACGAAAAGATTTTCGTTGCCGGCCATCGCGGCTTGGTCGGCTCGGCCGTCGTGCGCCGATTGCAAAGTGCCGGTTATGCCAACTTCGTGAATCGCACGCACAGCGAACTGGATTTGCTTAACCAGCAAGCCGTCGAACAATTTTTCAGCCAAGAAAAACCTGACCATGTTTTTCTGGCGGCGGCAAAAGTCGGCGGCATACAGGCCAATAATATTTACCGTGCCGACTTTATTTACCAAAACTTGATGATTGAAGCCAACATCATTCACGCCGCCCACAGAAACCAGGTGAAGAAATTGATGTTCCTTGGCTCCAGTTGCATTTACCCCAAGCTCGCGCCGCAGCCAATGAAAGAAGAGCATTTGCTCACCGGCTTGCTTGAGCCAACCAACGAACCTTACGCCATTGCCAAAATCGCCGGCATCAAACTGTGCGGCGCCTACAACGCGCAATATGGCACGGATTTTTTGAGTGTAATGCCGACCAATATGTACGGCCCCGGTGACAATTACGATCTGAATAATTCGCATGTGTTGCCGGCGCTGATGCGCAAAATGCACGAAGCAAAACAGCGCGGCGACAAGGAAGTTATCGTGTGGGGAACCGGCTCGCCAAGACGGGAGTTTTTATATAGCGACGACCTGGCTGACGCTTGCGTTTTCCTGATGGAAAATCATGACGCAAAATCGGTGGGCGAATTCGTCAATGTCGGTGTCGGTCATGACATCACCATCAAAGAACTCGCCGGGCTGATCGCGCAGACGGTGGGGTTTGAAGGCAAGCTGGTGTTCGACACCAGCAAACCGGATGGCACGCCGCAGAAATTGCTCGATGTGTCACGGTTGAAAAATTTAGGTTGGCAGGCGAAAGTCTCGATGCAAGACGGCTTGCAAAAAGCATACGCCGACTTTCAGCGATCGCTACAAGCGGCACAGATGTAACCAATTGATTTTATTGAATTTTATGAAAGTTAATGTGACTGATAAATTTATCCCGTTCTTCCTCCCTGAAATTGGCGAAGCGGAAATCGCTGAAGTTGTGGATTCAATCCGCTCTGGCTGGATTACCACCGGCCCGAAAACCAAACGCTTCGAACAAGACTTCGCTGATTTTCTTGGCGGCGGTGTGCATACGGTGTCGGTCAACTCGGCCACGGCCGGTTTGCATTTAGCCGTCGAAGCCATCGGCGTCGGCCCGGGCGATGAAGTCATCACGACGACGCATACGTTCACCGCGACGGCGGAAGTCATCCGCTACGTGGGTGCGCATCCCGTGCTGGTCGATATCGACCCCGCCACGCAGTGCATTGACCCGGCTCTAATCGAAGCAGCGATTACTCCCAAAACCAAAGCCATCATGCCGGTGCATTATGCAGGCTTGGCCGCCGATATGGCCGCCATCGGTCGTATCGCAAAAAAACATAATCTCAAAGTCATTGAAGATGCCGCCCACGCCTTGCCCACCACTTCTAACGGTAAACTGATCGGTACGCTTGATAGCGATGTAACAGTATTCAGCTTTTACGCCACCAAAACCATCACCACTGGGGAAGGCGGCATGCTGGTCACGCGCGATGAGGCTATCGCTAAACGTGCGCGCGTGATGCGTCTGCACGGCATGAACCGCGACGCATTCGACCGCTATACCTCCAAGGTCCCGGCATGGTATTACGAAATTGTCGCGCCGGGTTTCAAATACAACATGACTGACATCGCGTCTTCTTTGGGCATCCACCAATTGAAACGCGCACGCGAATTCCAGGTGCGTCGCCAGGCACAAGCAGAGCGTTACGACGCGGCACTGAAAGATCTGCCGCTGATCCTGCCGCCACGGCCTACCAATGGCGATATGCATTCGTGGCATTTATATGCCGTGCAAATCAAGCCAGAAGCGAAAATAAATCGCGACGACTTCATACAAAAAATGGCTGACGCAGGCATCGGTTGCGGCGTGCATTACATTCCACTTCATTTACACCCTTACTGGCGCGACACCTATCATTTGACGCCCGAACAATTCCCGCATGCCCATCAACTGTTTCAAGGCAACGTCAGCTTGCCGCTTTACACCAAAATGACCGACGAAGAACATACCCGTGTCATCCACACCATCCGCACTATCCTTAGCTGAAAACACGGCCCGGCCTTGCTATCATGAATGCCATACCGCACATCAAGCCTGAAGCAGAAGCAGAAGCAGAAGTTGAAAAGCAACCGCCTACTTCCGCGCTGCGCTTTCCGCGTTGGCCGGTTATTCTGGCTTTTCTGCATGACACTATTGCAGCCGTGGTGGCATGGGTAGGCGCGTATGTCCTTCTCTACAATTTACACATCCCCGTAGATAAAGTTGGCATCCTGAAGTTTTCATTACTTGTCGTCGTACCTTTGCAGGCTTTGGCCTTTGTCGTTTTTGGCATGTACCGCGGCCTGTGGCGCTATACCGGTGTGGTTGATCTCAAGCGTATCCTGATAGCGGTAAGTGCCGCTTCGGTGGCTGCGACGCTAGTCGCTTTGCTACTTCGCACCAGCTATAAAGTCCCCGGCGCGGTATTGATTATCAACTCCATGCTATTGCTCGGCATCGTGGGCGGCAGCCGCATCGCAGCGCGTACCTTCATGGAATTTTCCTACAGGCCGAACCGTTCCAGCAGCAAACCGGTCATTATTATGGGCGCAGGGGTAGCGGGTGCGATGCTGCTGCGTGATCTTTCCCGTGCGCAAGAATGGTCTGTAGTGGGTTTACTTGATGACAATACCTCCAAGCACAACCGCTACCTGAACGGCGTGAAAATATTGGGCAAGCTGAATGAAATTGATCATTGGGCAAAAGTCCACAACGTCAAGGACGTGATCATCGCCATTCCTTCCGCCCCGCTCGCGGATAGAAGAAAGATGTTTGAGCTGTGCGTGCAATCCAAGCTCAGGGCCATGACCGTGCCCGCCATCGAAGACTTGGTAAGCGGCAAAGTGACAGTGTCGCAAATGCGCAAAGTGGAAGTCGAAGATTTGCTCCGCCGCGATCAAGTCGTACTCGACAACGCAGGCGTGGAAGAATTTATTCTCGGGCGTTGCGTGATGGTCACCGGCGCGGGCGGCTCCATCGGCTCTGAGCTTTGCCGCCAGATCGCCGCTTTTAAGCCTAAGCTAATACTGCTGTTTGAGTTGAATGAATACGCCCTATATCAAATTGAACAAGAGTTTCGCGAAAAATTTCCCGACATTTCCATCGTCAGCATAATGGGCGATGTCAAAAATGCGCCGCGCATCAAGCAGGTCATGGCCGAATATCGCCCGCATGTAGTATTCCATGCCGCTGCTTACAAACACGTTCCGCTAGTGGAAGACATTAACACTTGGGAAGCCATCCAGAATAACGTTTGCGGCACACATACCGTGGCCAAAGCGGCGTTGGAACACGGCGTAGAAAAATTCGTCCTCATCTCCACCGATAAAGCCGTCAACCCGACCAATGTCATGGGCGCATCCAAACGTCTGGCGGAAATGGTGTGCCAGGGGTTGCACGGAACGGGCGTCACGCGTTTTGCCATGGTGCGCTTCGGCAATGTATTGGGCAGCACCGGCAGCGTAATTCCCCGCTTTCACGAACAAATCAAACACGGTGGCCCAATTACCGTCACCCATCCCGATATCATCCGCTACTTCATGTCAATCCCCGAAGCGGCGCAGTTGGTATTACAGGCTGCACATATGGGTCTTGGCGGTGAAGTTTTTGTGCTCGACATGGGCGAGCCGGTGCGCATAGCCGACATGGCACGCGACATGATCCGCCTGTCCGGATTTTCCGAAGACGAAATCAAAATTGTTTATACCGGCCTGCGCCCCGGAGAAAAGCTGTTTGAAGAATTGCTCGCCGACGACGAACTAACCCGCCCTACTCCCCACCCCAAGTTGCGTATAGCCAAAGCACGCGAAGTGGATACCTACTGGCTCAACCAACTACACATTTGGGTGGGCCAAAATAGAATCTTAAGCGACGCCGAAGTCAGGGCTGGCCTAAAGCAATGGGTACCGGAATATTCAGTTCCGGAAAAACCTGCGGCAACACTGGCATAACCCGCCCTCAGTAAATATACTGGCGCATCGCCATTTAATTTGCAGGTCTAGTTAGCATTCATGCCACTATCCGTCATCATTATCACCAAAAACGAAGCCGCTTCAATCCGCCGTTGTATCGAATCGGTGAAATGGGCCGACGAAATCATCGTCGTCGATTCCGGCAGCACGGATGACACAACGAACATCTGCCGTGAACTCGGTGCGAAAGTCAGCGTCACTACTGATTGGCCCGGCTTCGGGCCGCAGAAAAATCGAGCGCTTGATTTGGCTACTCACGACTGGGTGTTATCGCTGGATGCGGATGAGTGGGTGACAGTCGAACTGCGCAACGAAATACTGGCCGCTCTTAGCAGTTCAAATACAGTCACTGCTTACCGCATGCCGCGCTTGTCGAGTTTTTGCGGAACCTATTTGAAGCATGGCGGCTGGTGGCCCGACCATATCGTCCGCCTGTTTCGCAGAGATCAAGCTCGCTTCAGCGACGATCTGGTACATGAACGGGTCATCGTAAATGGCGCCGTCGCGACGCTGAAATATCACTTGATGCATGAATCGCTGCGCGACCTCGATCAAGTGTTATCGAAAATGAATTCCTATTCCACCGCCGGCGCGCGCATGATGCATGCGCGCGGACGCAGCTCTTCTCTTTTGACTGCACTATTGCGCGGCTCGTGGGCATTCTTCCGCGCGTATGTTTTACGCGCTGGCTTTCTCGACGGCAGCGCGGGATTCATCCAAGCAGCTGCGCACGGCGAAGGCACCTATTACCGCTATCTTAAACTCGCACAATTGCAAAAACTTGCTGCGAAAACGGGCGCCTGATGTTTTTACCCGACAGCGAACCCATACATATTATTGAACCCACATTGCGCGACGAAACCGGCCATTGTCACAGCCTGATCACCAATCTGGCAGCGTGCGATAAGCGGCCATTTCTGGTTGTGTGGGGCGATAAACAAATTGAACTCCCGCAACTTGCCCCGCTGCCCGGATTAAAACTGGAAGCCTATTTTTCCCGCCGCTTGCGCCGTGTGCAGGCGTATTTTCTGTTTCGCCACCTACTCAAACAACGGGGGAAAATTTTTGTCAGCACAGCCGGGCGCACTGATTTGCAATTAATGGATTGGGCCGCAGGGAAGCGCGCATACAAAAATAAAATATTTTTTTATGTGCATTGGCTCGGCATGGGCGAACAGAAAAAAAACCAGCTAAAAAAAATCGCCCAGCGCCACCCCGAATTTAATTTATTCACCACTACCCATAGCGCGGCGGAAAGTTTGCGCGAATGCGGCTTTGGTTTGGTCAGACAAATCCCTTATCCGGTGGCCACGGCAGGAATTTCACACGCTACGGAATTTAAATATGTGCTCATGGCAGGGGCTGCAAGACAAGACAAGGGATTTTCACAAGTAATTAATTATATAGAATTTTTAAGCAAATCCGGCTTGACAATCCCTGTGTCTATACAAACCTCAGCCGAGCATTACGGCAAATTGGATGACGTTGCGCGCGCAGCTATCGACAGGCTCGATATAATTAATTACCCGTCGCTGGTACGCCAGCGTGGGACTTTATCCACGGATGAATACCGGGCGATGTATGACGGCGCGATTTGTTTACAGCCTTATAATCCGGTGGACTTCGCTGATCGCGTGAGCGGCGTGACGCTCGATGCGCTGCGCGCTGGTGCGCCGCTCATCACTACCGATGGCACATGGATGGCAAATATCGTGAGGCGGTTTGATGCAGGCTTGGTGTTATCGGATCGTAGCGTTGAAAGCATACACAGTGCGGTAGAAAAAATACGTAGCCAGTTTAGTCACTACCAACAGAACGCACGCAATGCCGGCCTAACGCTAGAAAGCGAAAACAGCGCGCAACATTTGATAGATGCATTAGTACCAACAAAATAGCGTCGTTTTATTGTTGCGTTGCCGTGTGCTGAAATTGAATCCGATGTAACTTGGCATAAAGACCATCGCGGGCAATCAGCTCGTTGTGCGTACCGATTTCCGCGATACGTCCCTCGTCCAGCACCACAATACGATCGGCTTTTTCAATGGTGGATAGTCTATGCGCGATGACAATGGTGGTACGGCCTTGCATCAACACTTCTAGCGCAGCTTGCACATGTCGCTCGGATTCGCTGTCGAGCGCGGATGTGGCTTCATCCAAAATCAATATCGGTGCATTTTTTAATAGAGCGCGTGCGATGGCCAAGCGCTGGCGCTGGCCGCCGGAAAGTCGCAAACCTTTTTCGCCGATCATGGTTTGCAAGCCCTCGGGCAAAGCCCGCACAAATTCCATCGCATGAGCGGCCTCGGCGGCACGAAGCACATCTGCTTCGGCTGTGTTGGCCAGCGCACCATAGGCGATATTGGCCGCAAGCGTGTCGTTGAAGAGGACCACGTCTTGGCTCACCAAGGCAATGTTGGCGCGCAAACTGGCAAGCGTCAACGCGGCAATATTGTTGCCGTCAATTTTGATCGCGCCCAAGGTAGGCGAATAAAAACGCGGAATCAAATTCACCAAAGTAGTTTTACCGCTGCC